>JANYIK010000155.1 GCA_025362115.1 Methylophilaceae bacterium | reverse complement strand
AGGCCTACCGCGACGCGCTTTCTGGGAGAACGTGTTCGAGGGCGCCATCGGTGAAGACATGCTGGCTGGGCGTGAAGAGCTGGCTCATCAGCGCCTGCAATACGAGCTTGATACTGCCAAGCCTGCTACCACCGGCGAGGTCTATCTGGTGGGCGCAGGCCCCGGAGACCCTGACCTGCTGACGTTCAGGGCTCTCAGGCTGATGCAAAAAGCCGACGTAGTGTTGTACGACAATCTGGTATCCGAAGGCGTGATGGAGCTGGTACGGCGCGATGCCGAACGCATCTACGTCGGTAAAAAACGCGCCGACCACACCATGCCGCAGGAAGGCATCAACGATTTATTAGTTCGGCTGGCGCTGGAAGGTAAAAGAGTACTCAGGCTCAAGGGTGGTGACCCGTTCATCTTCGGGCGCGGCGGCGAAGAGATCGAAACGCTGGCGGAACATGGCATCCCGTTCCAGGTCGTGCCCGGCATATCCGCTGCTAATGGTGTCGCCAGCTACGCGGGCATACCGTTAACCCACCGCGACTATGCCCAGTCCGTGGTATTCACTACCGGCCACCTGCGCGATGATTCCGTGGATTTGGACTGGATGGCACTTACCCGACCGCAACAGACCGTGGTCATCTACATGGGACTGACCGGATTGGCGGAAATCTGTCAGCAACTGATTAAACACGGCCTACCCGCCGATTGGCCTGCCGCCGTGGTACAGCAAGGCACGACGCGGCAACAAAAGGTCATGGCGGCGACACTGGCAGATCTGGCCGATAAGGTAAAAACCGCCGAGTTCAAAGCGCCCACGATTACAATTGTGGGCGAAGTGGTTAGGCTGAGAGAAAAACTGGCATGGTTTGAGCCAAGTTAAAATCATGCTTGACGTAGTATCTATTAGTAGTATCATTTATACATGAAACGCAAGCACCAGAAAACGCTGGAATTACTGTTTCATCGCCCTATCAGCGCCAATATACAGTGGAAAGATATTGAGGCATTGTTTATCGAATTGGGTGCAACGGTGGCCGAACGCGAAGGTTCACGTGTATTGGTCAAACTGTTTGACGAAAGGCGAGTTTTTCACCGTCCGCATCCGTCACCCAATACTGATAAAGGCGCGGTGGAAAGCATACGCAAATGGCTGGAAGATAATGGGGTAAAACCATGAAAAATGTAATGGCGATAAACGGCTATCAAGCTGCAGTTTCTTATGATCCAGAAATTGAAATGTTCAGAGGCGAGTTCGTCGGGCTAAACGGTGGCGCAGATTTTTATGCCAAAGATACCGAAGGACTTAAACATGAAGGCGCGATGTCGCTGAAAGTGTTTTTGGAGGCCTGTGCCGAGGATGGCGTAGAACCGACCAAGCCGTTTTCAGGTAAATTTGTGTTGCGCCTAGACCCCAAAACCCACGAAGCCGCCACCCTGGCGGCGCTGGCGAGTGGAAAAAGCCTGAACCAATGGACGACGGAAGCGATTAAAGAGGCGGCGACTCACTAACAACCACCAAAACATCCCAAGGAGCTTGGCATGAACGACGAAATCAACGCAAAAATTAATGAATGCACCACACAAGCGCAGAAATACAGCGATTGGCTTAACTTGTTACGCTATCCCAACTTGTTCCTTGTTGGCGGTGGATCGCTTCTAGCATTTGTGGGTGGCGCAGCAGTCATTAACAAGTTGATAAACGTAAACCTCGCAGGTTATCTATCTCTCGCTGGAGGTGCCCTCACTGGTTTTCACGGTTGGTTGGGGTGCGAAGCACACCAACAAAAGTGCAGGACAATCGAAGCGAGGTATAAAGAATTCAAAGTTTATTTTGAAGCCTTGCTGGCCGAAAAAAATAATCAGACCGGAAAATATGCCAAGCTACTGAACGACTATGCAGGATTTGTAGGCAATCTGGACGCAAAACCTTGGCTTAAGCGTTATCAATAAAC
The DNA here is from genome assembly GCA_025362115.1 of Methylophilaceae bacterium. Classification (GTDB taxonomy): domain Bacteria; phylum Pseudomonadota; class Gammaproteobacteria; order Burkholderiales; family Methylophilaceae; genus CAILHX01. Next base: position 5,815 of record JANYIK010000155.1, on the reverse strand, counting down.
TTCACCACCGTTTGCAGCTGCTTCACAATTGGCAATGGCACCGCCACCTCCCCCGCCAACGCCCGCGCTATCCACCGCGCCGTGGTCACCGCATCCATCGCCGCTGGTAATTCGGGAATGCTGGCGATGCTGCCCTCTTCCGCTTCTATCACCTGCTGCAACATCCCTTCGCCGAAAACTTCCATGCGCGGACTACGTTTGGGGTTGGCGTACACCTCGCCCTCGGTGCCGCGCAGCAACATGCCGCGCGTACCACTGTTGATGAAGAAGGCGCCCATACGGCTGATGTAGTCGGGATGCGTTACGCTGACGATGCGGAAAGACTGCCCCGAAAACGGGTCAGCCAGCTTGGCCAAGGTGTGCGTGCTATTACGAACCCCCAAGCGCCAACGTAAATTCAGCAAATAATCCAGTTGTGGAGACAAGGTTGCAATCGGCATGAACACCGGCAAGTCTTGCTGCATGCGTTTCTCCGCCTCGCTAGCTGTGGCTGTCCACGGAACACCCAACTCCTTGAATACTTCGACACTAGTCACCCGCTTGGGGTCGGTAGTCACGCCATGCACCAGCACCGGGATGCCTTCCCGTGCCAGCAGCAAGGCCAGCAGCGGGGTCAGATTGCCCTGTCGCCGCGCGCCGTTATAGGTGGAGATCACCACCGGCAGTGGCTTGCCCACCGGCGCTTGCAGTTTCATCACGCGCTCATCCATGGCCTGGTAAAAGCCCGCCATTTCGGCTTCTGATTCGCCCTTGATGCGAAACGCCACTAACAACGCGCCCAACTCAAAGTCCGGCACCTTGCCATCCAGCATGTGGCTGTACAACTCATAAGCCACGGCTTGATCAATATCGCCCGCGCCATCCTTGCCGCGACCGATTTCCTTGATGATTTGTGTGTAGTCCATGGCGTGATTGTATCCTAGGGGAGTTCTGATTAATTTCGTTCGTGCTGAGTAGTTTTCCGCTCACCCTTCGATATACCGCGCTAGGCGCGGCACTCAGGACGAACGGAAAACGAAGTTTCGAGGTACGGCCAAACGTATCGAAGCATGCCCCATCAGTGGATGAGCAGTACAATGTGATTATGTCTGACGATCTGTTTTCAGCGCCCCCTCAAATTTTCTCTGTAACACAGCTCAACCGCATGATTCGCGAGTTGCTGGAGGGTGCTATCCCGCTACTGTGGGTGAGTGGCGAGGTTTCCAACCTCACCCGCGCGGCTTCTGGCCACTGGTATTTTTCGCTGAAAGATGCCAACGCCCAAGTGCGCTGCGTGATGTTCCGCCATAAAAATATGTATCTGGATTGGCAGCCGCAAGAAGGGGACAAGGTCGAGGCGCGGGCTTTGGTCTCGCTGTACGAAGCGCGTGGCGAGTTTCAGCTCACCGTTGAGTTTTTGCAAAAAGCGGGTTTGGGGGCATTATTTGAGGCGTTTGAAGCACTCAAACAAAAGTTAGACCTTGAAGGGCTTTTTGCGCCTGAAAAGAAACGCGCTTTGCCCGCATTTCCCAAACAAATCGGCATTGTGACATCAATGGATGCCGCCGCCTTGCAAGACGTTTTAACCACCTTAAAACGCCGTATGCCCAGCATTCCCATCGTGCTGTATCCTGCCCCGGTACAAGGCAAAGGCGCGGCGGAAGCAATCGCCACCGCCATTGACAGCGCCAGCCAACGCGCGGAATGCGATGTACTCATCGTGTGCCGAGGTGGCGGTAGCATAGAGGACTTGTGGAATTTCAATGAGGAGATCGTCGCACGCGCCATTGCGGGCTGTGCCATTCCCGTGGTGAGTGGCGTGGGTCATGAGACCGATTTCACCATCGCCGACTTTGCTGCCGACCGCCGTGCACCCACCCCTACCGCTGCTGCCGAGATGATCAGCCCAGATCGTGTGGCACTCATGCAAACCCTGTCGCAAAGTCATAACCGCATGAGCCGCCAGATGCGCTTTATTTTGTCGGAACGCGCGCAAAAATTGGACGGTGTCGCTCGTCGTTTGGTGCATCCTGGCGAACGACTACGTCAACGTGGAGAACAACTAGTGCAGTTACAAACCAGATTCTCCAGCGCCATGCAGCGCCAATTGGAATTACGCCAATTAAAATTAGCCACACTGATGCAAAATCTGGAACATCTTGCCCCGCAACACGTATTAAAGCGCGGTTATAGCTTGGTACATAACGCGGCTGGCGAGATTGTGCGAGAGAGCAACAGCTTAAAAATTGGCGAAGAATTAAATCTGACGTTTGCTCAGGGCGGCGCAGACGCGACCATTAGCCACATCAAATCATGAATCCACTTTACCTTTGCACTGGACGCGCATCCCTCGTAGAATAGCGACCTTCATGCGCTCCGAAAAATCTTCCAAGTCACGACTTGCTACGCTATCTCTTGCGGCACTGGGCGTGGTTTTTGGCGACATTGGCACCAGCCCGCTGTACACCATGCGTGAAGTTTTTGCAGGCGCACACCACCGAGTTCCCGTCACTCCAGATAACGTTCTTGGCATCCTGTCGCTAATCCTATGGGCACTCATCATGGTGGTCACGGTGAAATATGTGGCGTTTGTGATGCGTGCCGACAACCATGGTGAAGGCGGCATCATGGCACTGATCGCCTTGGCTTCTCGCAAAGCGGAAGGTCACCCTCAACGAATGAAATTCATCATGATGGTGGGCATACTCGGCGCTTGCATGTTCTATGCTGACGGCATGATCACCCCGGCCATTTCTGTGCTTTCTGCGGTGGAAGGTTTGGAAATTGCGCTGCCCGGGATGTCACACTGGGTAGTACCGATTACACTGCTTGTGTTACTGGTTCTATTCTGGTCACAGCGCGAAGGCACAGGTACCATAGGCAAGCTATTTGGACCGATTATGTTGTTGTGGTTTAGCACATTGGGGGTGCTGGGCATCATGAACATTATGCATAACCCAGACGTGTTGCGTGCTATCAATCCTGCTTATGCCGTACATTTTTTTATGGGCAACCCTACACTGGCATTCCTCTCGCTAGGCGCAGTGGTGCTGGCTGTGACTGGTGGCGAAGCACTATACGCTGACATGGGACATTTTGGCCGCGTGCCGATTCAAATTGCCTGGTTTGCGTTTGTGTTACCGTCCCTGATCCTCAACTATTTTGGCCAAGGCGCACTAATCCTTCATAACACCGCAGCCGTGCAAAATCCGTTTTATCTTCTTGCCCCTAATTGGGCGCTTTTCCCGCTCATTGGGCTAGCCACAATGTCCACCGTAATCGCATCACAGGCGGTCATTTCTGGCGCGTTTTCGGTGTCTCGCCAAGCGTTGCAGTTAGGGTATTTACCACGTATGTTAGTGCTCCACACCTCAGATCGTGAAGAAGGCCAAATTTATCTTCCGCGAGTCAATTGGACCATCATGCTGGGGGTAATGGGGCTAGTGATCGGTTTTGGCTCTTCGACCAAACTCGCGGCAGCTTACGGTATCGCGGTAACGGGCGATATGGTCATCACCACCATTCTTTCAGCAATGGTATTCCATAGTTTATGGGGCTGGAGTTGGGCACGTACCCTAATTTTAAGCTCCATGTTTCTGATAGTAGATTTGGCTTTCTTCAGTGCTAACGCGCTGAAAATACCTGATGGTGGCTGGGCTCCGATTGTCATCGGCACCGTCATTTTCACGCTCATGACCACCTGGAAACGCGGTCGCGCCCTATTATTTAAGCGCATGAAGAGCGAAGCGATGGACTTGGATGTATTTCTCAGCGCTATTGGTGGCCACCCGCCCACCAGAGTAGAAGGCTGCGCGGTGTTCATGACTCCAAACTCGCAAGGCGTACCTCATGCTTTGCTACATAACCTCAAACATAATAAAGTACTGCACGAGCAAGTATTGCTCGCCACCGTCAAAATTCATAATGAGCCTTACATGCCGGTAGATACTCGCTTGAGCATCGCCAATTTGGCATATGGTTTTTATCGTGTAACCTTCAATTACGGCTTTAAAGATGAGCCCGATCTGCCACGCGATTTAGAGACATACGGCACCTCCTTAAATATCGACATGATGAACACCTCATTCTTTGTCGGCAAAGAAATCCTGATTGCCTCGGACAATTCCGGCATGGCGTTCTGGCGTGAGAAACTTTTTGTGACCATGTTCCGCAACGCAGACAGCGTTTCCAACTATTTCAAACTGCCGCCTAACAGGGTGGTGGAACTAGGTTCACAAGTGATACTCTAAACTTTTAGGAAATTCTTCCTAACCTTCACCAAGGAGACTGTCATGAAATACCTGCAACCCTTACTCATCGCTGCGATTCTTACACTCACACTGCCCACACTGGCCTTGGCCGATGGCGAAGCTTGCAAACGCCCCGGCGACAAACATTTTACCGAAGCAGATACCGATAACGACGGTACCGTGGATAAAGCAGAATTCATCGCTCAAGCCGGTAAGATGTTTGACGAGATGGATACTGACCATGATGGCACGCTCACCAAAGATGAGATGATGATGGGCAAAAGACACATGAAAATGAAGAAAAAAGAATAACCCGCCTCAAACCGGAGCTTGTAAACTTGATGGCAAGCTCCATCAACATTAAGAGTTCACCATGAAAAAACTACTTGTTTCACTGTTGGTTGCTGCCTTGTTGGCAGGCTGTGCACCCATCAAAACCACCAACGCTGGTGCAGTTGGCGTGCAACGCAAACAATACGCACTGCTCTCCGCCAAACAAGTGGAAGGCATGGCGGCGCAAAGTTATGTTGCCACGCTGAAAGACGCGGACAAGAAGAATAAACTCAACCCCAACGCGCAACAAACAGAACGTGTGCGCGCCATCGCCAATCGCCTCATCGCGCAAACTACGGTATTTCGCGCCGATGCCGCCAAGTGGAAGTGGGAAGTGAATGTGCAAGAGAGTCCCGAAGTAAATGCCTATTGCATGCCAGGTGGTAAGATCATGGTCTACACCGGACTTATCGAAAAACTCAAAGCCACCGACGATGAACTGGCGGCGGTGATGGGGCACGAAATTTCCCACGCCTTGCGTGAACATGGTCGTGAGCGCATGTCTGAAGCCTATGCCCAACAAGGCTTGGTGTTGGGCATAGGGTTGCTTGCAAGTATTTTCTTAGATGACCCAAAAGCCGCGCAGACCTCAATGGGTCTCGCCTCCACCGTCAGCTCCGTTGCCATTACCCTGCCTCACAGCCGCGAACAAGAGCGTGAGGCCGACCGCATCGGCTTGGAACTCTCTGCACGCGCTGCTTATGACCCTAATGCTGCGATAACTCTATGGCAAAAAATGGCTAAAGAAGGCGGGCAAAAACCACCGGAATTTTTAAGCACCCACCCTGCGGATGAGGCACGTATTGCTGACATGAAGCGATTACTGCCTATTGTGATGCCATTGTATGAGGCAGCCAAACACAGCTAGCGCATCTGTAACACTTCGTTATTCTCACAGCCGCTTTCTAGTAGAATAGCGGCTTTTTTACCGCAACTCCAAAAACGGAACTCATCATGAACGAATTGCAACCCCTCATCGAAGAAGCCTTCGAAAATCGCGCCAACATTAGCCCAGCGAATGCCGACAAGAAAGTTAAGGAGGCGGTGATGACGGTGTTAGAAGAGCTGAATGCTGGCCGCTTGCGTGTGGCGACGCGTATCGGTGAAACCCAAGAATGGGAAACGCATCAATGGATCAAGAAAGCAGTGCTACTGTCGTTCCGCCTAGAAGACAACGTGCGTATGGATGGCGGCTGTACCAAGTACTACGATAAAGTCCCCGCCAAGTTCGCCAATTACACCGCTGACGATTT
>JANYIK010000140.1 GCA_025362115.1 Methylophilaceae bacterium | reverse complement strand
CGCTCAATTGCCTCGCCGACATCCAGTGAAATTACGTGTAGACAGGGCGGTTGCCGTGTTGGGAATCCCGCTCGCGCAAACTACCATTGCAGGTTTGCTTACCCGTTTGCAGTTTGAATTCACCAGTACAAAAGATGAGTTTCTCGTCACCCCGCCCAGCCATCGCTTCGACATCACTCTCGAAGAGGACTTGATCGAGGAAATTATCCGCCTGCATGGCTATGAGGCTCTTCCAGCATTGGCGCCAGCCTCTCCCATGCATATGTTGCCGGCGCCCGAGAATGTCCGTAGCTTGCGTGATTTACGTCAAACTCTAGTCGCCGCAGATTATTTTGAGGCCATCACTTACAGCTTCGTGGATGCCAGTTGGGAGCAGAATTTAAGTCAAAATACCAAGCCAATAGCGTTGCGTAACCCCATCGCCAGCAATATGAGCGTGATGCGCTCTAGCCTGATGGGTGGCTTGCTGGATGCGTTGAGCTATAACCTTAACCGCAACCAAGCACGAGTAAGGCTGTTTGAAATCGGCGCTTGTTTCAGCAACGAAAATGGCTACGCGCAAAATACCAAGCTCGCTGGCCTGTGTTACGGCAGCGCCGCGCCAGAGCAATGGGGAGAAGCGTCGCGGCGCGTGGATTTTTATGATGTTAAAGCCGACATAGAAAACCTCGCTGGTGTGGCTGTTGGCACAGGCGTAAGATTCGCTGCCGCCCACCATCCCGCCTTGCATCCAGGCCAATGTGCCAGTGTGTGGTTGGGCGGGAAGCAAATCGGCATCCTTGGTACACTGCACCCGCGTTGGCAGCAGCACTATGATTTACCGCAAAGCGCGGTGTTGTTCGAGCTGGATGTCGCGATGCTCACCACCCAGTTAGTCCCCACTTTCACCGAAGTCCCTAAATTTCCCGCCATACGTCGCGATTTGGCTGTAGTCGTTGATGAAAGCGTGGCCGTGCAAATCATGTTGGATGCCATGCTAAAAACCGCGAATGCGGTGGTGAGTGAGGTCGCGTTGTTTGATATTTACCGTGGTGCAGGCATAGGTCAAGGCAAAAAAAGCCTTGCATTTCTGGTGCTTATGCAAGATACTCAAAAAACTTTGACAGATCAGGAAGCCGATTCTGCGATGCAAGGACTGTTGAAAACTTTGCAGCAACAATTCGACGCAAGCTTACGACATTAACAACTTAATCTAAAAATTTTAACCATTATGACACTCACCAAAGCCGACTTAGCCGACCTGTTGTTTGAACAAGTTGGCCTAAACAAGCGCGAAGCCAAAGACATGGTAGAAGCTTTTTTTGAAGAAATCCGCACCTCGCTGGAAGAAGGTGACAGCGTCAAGCTCTCTGGGTTTGGCAACTTTGAACTGCGCCAAAAAGCCGAGCGCCCAGGCCGCAATCCAAAAACTGGCGAAGGCATCCCCATTACCGCGCGGCGTGTGGTTACATTCCACGCCAGCCAAAAACTGAAAGCCGCGGTGGAAGATCATTATGCAGCAGGCAAGCACTAACAAGGCTCCGCTGCCACCCATCCCTGCCAAACGCTACTTCACCATAGGCGAAGTCAGCGATTTGTGCGGTGTCAAACCGCATGTGTTGCGCTATTGGGAGCAAGAATTCACCCAGCTCAAACCCGTCAAACGACGCGGCAATCGGCGCTATTACCAACATCACGAAGTCATCCTTATACGCCGCATCCGCGATTTGCTTTACGAGCAAGGCTTTACCATCAATGGCGCGCGTCATCAGTTGGAAGATAATCCTGCGGGTGGCATAGTATCGCCAGCCGTGGCAGCAGAAGCGGTGCCATTTGTGCCACCAAGGGTGGAGGCCACAGTAGCCCCAATGTATGACTGGACTGGTTTACGGGCCGAACTGGAAGAAGTTGATACCTTGCTCCAAACTGCTTTAGCCGCCTAAGCGATAATCCCACCGCCAAGACACACTTGGCTCTCATACACTACCACTGACTGTCCCGGCGTTACCGCCCATTGCGCTTCGGCGAAACCAATTTCGCAGTCGTTTTTCCCCAATCTATCAATTTCACACGGCGCATCGGCTTGGCGATAGCGCGTTTTGGCGGCATAAACCCAATGTTCGCGCGGGTCATGGCCTGCAATCCAGTGCGTGTTGTCAGCGCTTAAACTGCTACGCAGCAATAGTGGATGGTCGTGACCTTGCACTACGGTGAGGATATTGTTGGCCATGTCCTTGGCCGCTACAAACCACGGTTCGCCATTGCCGTCGCGACTGCCGCCGATATTCAAGCCTTGGCGTTGCCCCAAGGTGTAGTACATCAAACCTTCGTGTTGTCCAACCAGCTTGCCTTCTGGCGTATGCATCTCACCCGGTTGTTTGGGCAGGTAGCGGTTCAGAAACTCGCGGAACGGACGCTCGCCGATGAAACAAATGCCGGTGGAATCCTTTTTCTCACTGGTCGGCAGACCGGCTTGCCGCGCCATTTCACGCACGTCGCGTTTGTATAAATCACCCAGTGGGAATAGTGTTTTGCAAAGCTGTGCTTGATTGAGGCGATATAGAAAGTAGCTTTGATCCTTGGTGCCGTCTTCGGCTTTGAGTAACTGGAACAGGCCGTTTCGCTCACGCACCTTGGCGTAGTGGCCAGTCGCAATCATGTCTGCGCCAAGATTCATCGCGTGATCTAAAAACGCACGGAATTTAATCTCGGAATTGCACAGGATATCGGGGTTGGGCGTGCGTCCGGCTTGGTATTCAGCCAAAAAATTGGCAAATACTTTATCTTTGTATTCGGCCGAAAAGTTCACTGCTTCAATCTCAATACCAATGCGGTCGGCCACTGCTGCGGCATCAATCAAATCCTGGCGCGATGGGCAGAACTCTTCGGTGTCGTCGTCTTCCCAGTTTTTCATGAACAAGCCGACCACCTCATAACCTTGCTGTTTCAGCAAGAGTGCGGCAACCGAGGAATCTACCCCGCCAGACAAACCCACAACGACGCGCTTAGTCATAATGTAA
>JANYIK010000104.1 GCA_025362115.1 Methylophilaceae bacterium | reverse complement strand
AAACCAAATCGTAGCTAATCGCACCATAGACGGCGTCTTGAAAATCTAAAATGCCAGGATTTTGGTCGTCGCAAACCATGAGGTTCCGCGAGTGATAGTCGCGGTGCACAAAGACCTGACCTTGCGCCAGAATGCTGGCGTTGAGCGTGTCAAAAGTTTGTTGCAGCACGGTTTTCTGGGGGGGGGTTAGCGTCGCGTTCAAATGTTGGGTGATATACCAATCGGGGAATAATTGCATTTCTCGTGTGAGTAGCGCTGCATCGTAATCAGGCAGTTCTCCTCTGACAAGCTGAATCTTGACTAGAGCTTTACAGGCGTCACGGTACAGAGACGTGGAATTTTCTTCATTTATTACAGATAGATAGGTTGTTCCGCCAAGATCACTTAACAGTAAAAAGCCACGCTGTAAATCTTGCGCCAATACTCTGGGGGCATTCACGCCTGCTTCGCTCAATAGTGTGGCAACGTGAATGAACGGGCGGCAATCTTCGTGTTCAGGTGGCGCGTCCATGATGATGAGCGTGCGATTATCTGTAAAAGTTGCGCGAAAATAACGACGGAAACTCGCATCAGCGGATGCTGGGGCGAGTTGAAAAGCTTGCTCGGGGTGTAGCTGTTTGAGCCAAGTTTCAATTTGTTGTAAGCGTTGCAATCTTTAAGAACCCTCAATGTTTTAAATTAATTCGCAGCAATTTGAATGTAGCAGATTAACTACCATTTTTAACTCATTGCAGACATTGAAAAAATCCAAATAAAAATTCTCCATAATGGCTGAGAGCCAAGATTGGTGCGGGGTTGCGAGGATTTTTATGGTTTCTTTATAGTGTCTTTATAGGTAGAATCTGAAGCGATTTTATCACTACAAAAACTAAGCGACTGTTCTATTGTGTTTTGTCATCTTCTACCGTTGAGGAGTGCATGCTATTCGTTGCTGATTTTGCTCAGCGCGGGGTTGCCCCTGCATGCCGAAGAAACCCTTGTGGCAGGTGATTCAGCAAGAGTCTCTGCCCCCGATCCCACTCTGGGAGTCACCACCATAGAAGGGAATCGTATGGAAATTTATTTAGGTCGCGAAATGCGTGTGTTTGGCGACGCTGAAATCCAGCGTGATGGCGATTATGTCAAAGGTGACCGTATAGATGTTGACACTCTCAACGACGAACTGCACGCTACCGGCAATGTACACGTGAAACAGGGTAGCACCTTAGCCGAAGGCCCTGAGCTGCGTTTGAAAATGCAAGATCGTGTGGGTGAAATGCAATATCCCGTCTTTCATCTCAAGAGTGGAGCCCAAAATGCCCGCGGTGATGCCAGCAGCATTTTGTTTGAGGGTCCGACTAAGGAAACTCTGAAAAAAGCACGCTATACCACTTGCGAAGACGGTAATGACGACTGGTTTTTGAACGCAGGGGAGCTAGAGCTTGACCACTATGCCGAGACCGCTACTGCTACGCACGCCAGTATGGAATTCAAGGGTGTGCCGTTTGTGTATACGCCCTGGATGTATTTCCCTTTGAATAAGGAGCGCAAATCCGGTTTTATGATGCCACTATTTGGCACGACAACCAAGAGCGGGCTTGAACTTAGCATACCCTATTATTGGAATATTGCGCCCAACCGAGATGCCACATTGACTCCACATTATATGAGCAAGCGTGGTGTGCAATTGCAGAGTGAATATCGTTACTTGAGCGAAAATTACTCGGGCACGGCCAATGTGGACGTGTTACCTAATGATGACTTGACTAATAGCACACGTTATTACGTCAATTTTGCCCATTCGCACGACTTTCATAATGGCTGGACTGGTAACATACAGTACGAAAAGGTATCAGATAATCAATACTTTATTGACATGAGCAATCGTATTACCAGTACCAGCCGTGCGAACTTGCCACAACAAGTGAGCGCGAAATATGATGCGACTAACTGGCACTTCTCGGCGTTACTGCAACAGTATCAAACGATTGATAACATCTCATACACCTACCAGCGTTTGCCACAATTGACACTCTCTGGCTCTGAAGAGTTGGCTGAAGTGAGTTCGCATGAAACAGAATTCGGTACGCTGAATGCCAACTTATATAGCGAGTTTGTAAGGTTTGACTTAAATGATCGCGCACCGGTGGCTGTTACGGGTAATCGTTACACTATTTATCCCAGCCTGAGTCTGCCTATGTCGCAATCCTATGGCTACGTCACGCCCAAGATAGGCGTGCATTACACCAAATATAGCTTGAGCAACACGGGCGGAGCGTTTGATAGCGGTACGCGCGCACTGCCGATTTTCAGCGTAGACAGTGGTTTGTACTTTGACCGCGACATGCACGTGGTGAAAAATCACTATACACAAACCATAGAGCCACGTTTGTTCTATGTGTATGTTCCGCATCATGATCAGAGCCGAATTCCCAATTTTGATACCGGTTTGAGTGACTTAAATTTGGCCACCATCTTCTCTGAGAATCAATTTAGTGGTGGTGACCGCGTCAATGATGCGAATCAAGTCACGCTGGCGGTGACCAGTCGCTTGATAGACCAGAAAACTGGCGCGCAGCGGCTTTCTGCTACGCTGGGGGAGCGTTTCTATTTTAGCGACCAGAAAGTGATTTTACCTGGTGGCACGCCGCGTACCAGCGCACAGTCGGATATTTTGACAGCACTCAGCGCGCAGTTGGCTAACGGCTGGAACGCAGACGTAGCTTGGCAATTTGATACCAATCAGAGTAGAACCGTGAAGAGCAATATCGGTGCGCGCTACCAGCCTGAGGCTGGCAAAGTACTTAACCTAGGTTATCGTTTTACCAAGGATAGCTTGGAGCAGGTAGACTTTTCTGCGCAGTGGCCGTTAGGTGGTCGTTGGTATGGCTTAGGGCGCTTGAATTACTCCCTGCGTGATCACCCTCCCACTGACGTGAGTGGTCCGATTGAATACTTGGCGGGTGTAGAATACGACGCTGGTTGTTGGCAAGGTCGCGCCATATTTCAGCGCCTTGCCACCGCAACCGCCACGGCTACGGCCGATTCAGCCTACGCATTTTTCTTTCAGTTAGAGCTAGGCGGCTTCAGCAAGATAGGGTCTAATCCGCTTGAAATCATCAAACGCAACATTCCTGGTTACATCAGTTCCAGCGAAATCTCGAACGCTACTCGTTAAGGTTTTCAGTTTATGAACAAATTATTATATGGCAGCGTGCTGCTATTGGTGTTTATGCTATCGGCGCAGGCTGCTGACAAGGTGTTGTCGCTGGATCGTATCGTCGCCGTGGTAGATAGCGATGTCATCACTCGTAGCGAACTGGATGACCGTTTGACCACGCTCGCTCAGCAGTTTGAAAAGCAGGGCGCACAGTTACCGCCGCGCGAGGTGTTGGAAAAGCAAGTGCTGGAGCGCATGATACAAGAGCGCTTGCAGTTGCAACAGGCCGCGCAAACCGGACTGCGGGTGGATGATAACCAGTTGGATAAAACCATGGAGCGCATCGCCGAGCAGAACAAACTCACCCTGGAAGAGTTTCGCGTCAAACTGGCTGAGGAGGGTATCAATTTCCGCAGTTTCCGCGAAGATATACGTCACGAAATCATCATTGCCAGGCTCAAAGAACGTGAGACTGAACGCCGCGTGACGGTAACCGAGGCTGAGATTGATAACCTGCTCACTACCCAATCCTCCGCACAAGCCGATACTGACGAGTACGACGTTGCTCATATCTTGATTCGCACGCCGGAAGAGGCTACCCCAGAAGACTTGCAAAAGTTGCGTGCCAAGGCCGAAGATGCCTATAAAAAATTGCAACAGGGAGCCGATTTTGCCCAAGTTTCAGCGGCGATATCTGATGCGCCAAATGCCTTGGAAGGGGGTCGGATAGGCTGGAAAAAAGCTACCGAATTGCCGGAAATATTCCAAGCTGCGTTAAAGCCACTCAAGGCGGGTGAGTTGAGTGAAATTTTGCGTAGTTCCAACGGTTTCCATATCTTGAAGATGGCCGACAGACGGGGTTTGAGCACACCGTTAATGATTACCCAAACACACGCACGGCACATCCTCATCAAGCCTAGTGAAATATTGTCCGACGACGAAGCCAAACATCGCATGGATGACATCAAAGAGCGCTTAGACAACGGTGGGAGTTTCATTGAACTGGCGCGTCAGTATTCCGAAGACGGTAGTGCCAACAAAGGTGGTGACCTCGGTTGGGCAAATCCCGGTGACATGGTGCCAGAGTTTGAAAAAGCCATGAATGAACTCAAGCCTAATCAGGCGAGTGAGCCTATTAAATCGCGCTTTGGCTGGCACATCATTGAAGTGCTGGAGCGTCGAGTGCAAGACTTGAGTCATGAAGCCGCCAGACTTAAAGCGCGACAGGAAATCCGTGCACGCAAGTCGGAAGAGTTTTTTCAAGATTGGGTACGTGAGTTACGTGATAGGGCTTACGTAGAATACCGCTTAGAAGACAAGGATTAAGTGTTTTAAGCCGTGACCGCCAGACTCCCCCGCATCGTTATCACCGCCGGAGAACCTGCTGGTATAGGACCTAATTTGTGCGTCATGCTGGCGACGCGCGAGTTGGAGGCTGACATCACCATCATCGCTGACCG
>JANYIK010000099.1 GCA_025362115.1 Methylophilaceae bacterium | reverse complement strand
CGGTCTCGGAACCAGCCACCTTGAAGTCCATATCACCCAAGTGATCTTCGTCACCGAGAATATCGGTCAACACCGCGAAGCGATTGCCTTCCTTGATCAGACCCATCGCGATGCCCGCCACGTGCGCCTTGAGCGGCACGCCGGCATCCATCAGCGACAAACAGCCGCCGCATACCGACGCCATCGAACTGGAGCCGTTGGATTCGGTAATTTCAGAGACCACGCGCATCGCATAGCCGAAATCTTCTTCGCTGGGCAACACGGCCACCAGCGCACGCTTGGCCAGACGGCCATGGCCGATCTCGCGGCGCTTCGGCGTCCCGACGCGGCCGGTCTCGCCGGTAGAATACGGCGGGAAATTGTAATGCAGCATGAAACGGTCGGTGTATTCACCCTGCAGTGCATCGATCTTCTGCGAATCGCGCATGCTGCCCAGCGTCGCGGCCACGATGGCTTGCGTCTCACCGCGGGTGAACAAGGCAGAACCGTGGACGCGCGGCAATACGCCATTGCGGATAGTGATCGGGCGCACAGTGCGGGTATTGCGGCCATCGATGCGCGGCTCGCCGCTCAATATCTGTCCGCGCACGATCTTGGCTTCCAGCGCGCTGAACAGGTCGTTGACGTGATTCTTCAGGCCGGGCTCTGATTCCGGCGTGATGACAGCAGCCATCACCTTGTCGCGTAACGCGTTCACTGCATCGGTGCGCGCCTGCTTGGAACGGATCGCATAAGCCTTGCCGAGCTCGGTCTCGGCAATGCCGGCGATCTGCGCGATCAGCGCCTCGTCCTTGGGTGGTGCAGTCCAATCCCACGCATCCGCGCCAACCGCATCAGCCATTTCGTTGATGGCCTGGATGACCACTTGCATCTGTGCATGACCGAACATTACCGCGCCCAACATGATGTCTTCGGACAATTGTTGCGCTTCGGATTCCACCATCAATACCGCGCGTTCGGTACCTGCGACGACCAGATCCATTTGCGAAGTCTCGAGTTCCGTGGAAGTCGGGTTGAGTAGATATTGACCGTTGGCATAACCCACGCGCGCGGCGGCTATCGGGCCATCGAAAGGGATGCCGGAAATCGCCAGCGCGGCAGATGCGCCGATGATGGCGGGAATATCAGAATCAATCTCGCTATCGGAAGACATCACGGTGGCGACGATTTGCACTTCGTTGTAGAACTCACCGGGGAACAGCGGACGCAACGGGCGGTCAATCAGGCGGCTGGTCAGGGTTTCTTTCTCGGAAGGACGGCCTTCACGCTTGAAGAAGCCGCCGGGAATCTTGCCTGCGGCATAGGTGCGTTCTTGGTAATCCACGGTCAAGGGGAAAAAGTCCTGACCTTGTTTGACATCATGTTTGCCTACTACGCTGACTAATACTACGGTGTCATCCAGACTTACCAACACCGCTCCATCAGCTTGGCGAGCAATCTCACCGGTTTCTAACGTCAAGGTATGACGACCATATTGCAGGGTTTTTTTAATGTGGCTCACAGTTTTATCCTTTATGAAATGACAACAAGCCGACAACCGCCGCGTTTCCGCTGCGCCTATCGGCTTGTTTTATAGATGCAATTGAATTTTAAGCTATTACTTACGAATGCCAAGGCGCTCAATCAAGGCACGATAGCGCTCTGCGCTTTTGCCCTTGAGGTAGTCCAGCAGCTTACGGCGTTGGCTTACTAACATGAGCAAGCCGCGACGGGAGTGATGGTCTTTGGCGTGGGTTTTGAAGTGGTCGGTCAGCATGGAAATGCGGTTGGTCAATAGCGCCACTTGCACTTCAGGAGAACCGGTATCATTGGCGGCCTGTTGGTATTTACCAACGATTTTGGCCTTTTCAGCAGCAGTTGCAGACATCTTTAATCTCTCTCTTTAATTTTCTCTAAATTCAAGCCGCGCATTTTAACCGCAAACGCTATAAATTCACAAGCAATTTCAATAAGTAATCATCTATAAAACAACCAGGCGGCGTGGGTGAATTTGTCCGTCGCCCAGATTTTCGCCCAAACCCAGAAAAACACGCGCTGGCGCATAGACGCGGGTCATGCCTGGTTTGGTCATTCCGGTTTTCCACACTGCTTGGCCTAGCTTGAAATAATGCGTGCTGTCGGCATCCAGTTCGATTTCTGGCAAGTCCGATACCAGCGCATCTACGGGTAATAAGCGAGCATCGCGCTCAACTTCAGAGTGTTTTTCCAAGGTTTCCAAAGTCAGCGCGTTTTCCAGTAAGAATCCGCCGGTGGTGGTGCGCCTTAGCGCGATTAAATGTGCGCCACAACCTAGTTTTTTGCCTATGTCTTCCGCCAGCACGCGAATATACGTGCCTTTACTACAAGTGATGTTGATGCGGGCTTCTTCGCCGTCAAAGTTCTCTAGTGCAATGTGATGGATGCTGACTGTACGTGCTTTGCGCTCAATCTCAATTCCCGCGCGGGCATATTCGTAGAGCGGTTTGCCTTGGTGTTTGAGCGCCGAGTGCATGGGGGGCGTTTGCTGGATTTCGCCTAAAAAACTACGCATGACTCGCTCAAAATCGGGTTGCGAAACTTGCACCGCGTTACGGCTGGTGACTTCGCCTTCGGTGTCACCGGTGGTGGTGGTTACGCCTAGTTTCAGCGTGGCGACATAGCTTTTGTCAGCGTCCAAAAGCTGGTGCGAAAACTTGGTGGCCTCGCCCAAACAAATAGGCAGCAAGCCAGTGGCGAAGGGATCTAGATTGCCGGTATGCCCTGCTTTGGCGGCGGTAAATAGGCGTTTGACGATTTGCAGCGCTTGGTTAGACGAGTAGCCTACGGGTTTGTCCAACAGCAACACGCCGTTGATGGGTCTTTTGATGCGCTTGAATTGCACAGGTTTAGATTTTATCGCTGGCGTTGGCTTGATCTATCAATTGAGACAGCGCAAAACCGCGATCTATCGAGGTGTCATGTACAAAATGCAGTTGCGGCACGGTGCGTAGCAACATGCGTTTGGCGAGTTGCCCGCGCAAAAAGCCAGCGGCCTGTTCAAGTCCTAAGACGGTCTCCGCTGCATCTTCCATGGTGGCG
This sequence comes from Methylophilaceae bacterium, assembly GCA_025362115.1. Classification (GTDB taxonomy): domain Bacteria; phylum Pseudomonadota; class Gammaproteobacteria; order Burkholderiales; family Methylophilaceae; genus CAILHX01. The sequence continues at coordinate 999 of JANYIK010000099.1, read as the reverse complement.
AAGAAGATTTTAGCGTGTGCCAAATCGCCCGCCACTTCCACTTCGGTAATGGTGGCGCGGCCGACTCTGGGGTCTTTCACTTCAAATTGCAGCAGATCCGCCAACTCACGCTTGATTTGTTCAGCAATTCTATTGCTACGGGAAAACGCTTTTGCCATGCTGTTATACGTGGTTTATAGCGAAGTGCGCGCGACTTCTACTACTTCAAACACTTCAAGTTGGTCACCTACCACAAGGTCATTGAAGTTCTTCAACGACAGCCCACATTCAAAGCCGTTTTTCACTTCCTTCACGTCGTCCTTGAAACGCTTGAGCGAATCCAGGTCGCCACTATGGATGACCACGTTGTCGCGCAGCAAGCGTACCTTGGCGGTGCGTTTGATGATGCCATCGGTGACGTAGCAGCCGGCAATAGTGCCGATTTTGGAGATGGTGAATACTTCGCGTACTTCCACCATGCCGATGACGTTTTCTTTCTGGTCTGGCGACAACATGCCGGTGAGGGCAGCTCGAACTTCGTCCACGGCTTCATAGATGATGGTGTAGTAACGCACATCCACGCCTGCTGATTCGATGAGCTTGCGTGCGCCTGCATCGGCGCGTACGTTGAAGCCGATGACTACCGCGCCTGAAGCGACTGCCAAGTTGACGTCTGACTCGGTGATGCCGCCCACGCCAGTGTGCAGCACGTTGACTTTGACTTCGTCAGTAGAGAGTTTTTGTAGCGAGGTGGAAAGCGCTTCGTAAGAGCCTTGTACGTCAGATTTGATAATCAACGCCAATGACTGAATTGCACCTTCAGCCATGTTCTCGAACATGTTTTCCAGCTTGGCGGCTTGTTGCTTGGCGAGTTTCACATCGCGGAATTTGCCTTGGCGGAACAGCGCGATTTCACGGGCTTTGCGTTCGTCATTCAACACGATGGTTTCTTCACCAGCATTCGGTACGTCTGACAAGCCCAGCACTTCGACCGGAATCGAAGGGCCCGCTTGTTTGATG
>JANYIK010000068.1 GCA_025362115.1 Methylophilaceae bacterium | reverse complement strand
AGACATTTCCGTGCTGGCCAAACCTGGCAGCGAAGAAGAACAAGTTTTGTACGCGGCAATCAAGGCTAAACTAGCTAGCGATAAAACCTGGTATTCCACCCGCCTCGCCCAAATTAAAGGCGTGACCGAAGAAACCACTACTGGCGTGCATCGCTTGTATCAAATGCACGAACGCGGCGAACTCAAATTCCCAGGCATTAACGTCAACGATTCCGTCACCAAATCCAAATTCGACAATCTCTACGGTTGCCGCGAATCCTTGGTGGACGGCATTAAGCGCGCCACCGATGTGATGATTGCCGGTAAGGTAGCGTTAATTGCAGGCTACGGTGACGTGGGTAAAGGCTCAGCGCAAGCCATGCGTGCGCTTTCAGCGCAAGTGTGGGTGACCGAAATTGACCCTATCTGTGCGCTACAAGCTGCGATGGAGGGCTACCGTGTGGTGACTATGGATTACGCCGCCGACAAGGCCGATATTTTCGTGACCTGCACCGGCAACTATCACGTCATCACCCACGACCACATGAAGAAGATGAAAGACCAAGCTATCGTGTGCAACATCGGCCACTTCGACAACGAGATTGACGTTGCCAGCATTGAAGCTTATGAGTGGGACGAAATCAAGCCACAGGTAGATCACGTCATCTTCCCCGATGGTAAGCGCATTATTCTGCTGGCCAAAGGTCGTTTGGTGAATCTGGGTTGCGGCACAGGTCATCCGAGTTATGTGATGAGCTCCAGCTTTGCTAACCAGACTATTGCGCAGATTGAGCTATTCACACGCAACAGTGACTATCCAGTAGGCGTATATACCTTGCCTAAGCATCTGGATGAAAAGGTGGCGCGTTTGCAATTGAAAAAACTCAACGCGCAATTGTCCGAGCTGACCGACCAGCAAGCAGCTTACATTGGGGTTTCCAAGCAAGGGCCTTATAAAGCCGAGCATTATCGGTACTAAGCCTTGACTCGCGAAAAACGCATTTATAGCTTCGAGTTCTTTCCGCCCAAAACGGCGGAAGGGATGACCAAGCTACGCGTAGCTAGAAAACAACTCGCGCAGCTTGGCCCAAAGTTTTTCTCGGTGACGTTTGGCGCGGGTGGTTCAACACGAGATCGCACGCTGGAAACCGTACTTGATATCCAGGCTGATGGGCTGGAAGCTGCGCCGCATCTGTCTTGCATTGCTTCTACCCGCGGCGAAATACGAGAAGTCTTGGCACAGTATAAATTCCATGGTTTTCGTCATATCGTGGCGTTACGCGGTGATTTGCCTTCCGGTGAAGTTACCACCAGTGATTTTCGTTATGCGAGTGAATTAGTGGAGTTTATTCGTCAGGAAACTGGCGATTGGTTCGAAATAGAAGTTGCTGCGTATCCTGAGATTCACCCGGAATCAGCTTCTGCAAAGGCCGATATTGCCAACTTCAAACGTAAGGTGGATGCGGGTGCCAACGCTGCGATTACCCAGTATTTCTACAACGCTGACGCCTATTTCCGCTTTATGGAAGAGTGTGACGCGATGGGGATTGCTATCCCAGTCTATCCCGGCATCATGCCCATCTACAACTACGCGCAATTGGCACGCTTTTCCGCCATGTGCGGGGCGGAAATCCCACGCTGGCTGAGTTTAAGATTGGCGGATTACGGTGATGACATCGCCTCAGTACGGGCTCTGGGGCTGGATGTGGTGACGGAGTTATGCGATAGATTGTTGGCTGGCGGTGCGCCTGGCTTGCATTTTTATGCCTTGAACCAAGCGGGTGCGGTTTCGACGATTTGGCAACGCTTGGGGATATAGTGTTACATCCCTTTAATTACTACCTGCGCACCAAACTCCATCAATGTTTTTTGTAAGCCCAACCGTTTATTAGTGTTGAGAACTATTGGCGCGGTAGTTGTCGCATTCAAAGCGTTGCTTTGCGCGCCATCATCCCGGTACAAAATCACTGCTAGCAGCAGTTCATCACCTTCTTCAAACTTGAGCAAAGCCTGTTCTTCGTCGGTCAACGCCACTTCATAAGCTAGTCTGAGCAGTGCAGGATCGGTGACAGAAAAAACCAAGCTAGCCTCGTCCAACGATTGCAACCAGAAGATGCGTCCTTTGCCTTCTTCATGAAAAAATTTGTAACGCGTGCAGTGATCAAACGGTGGAATGCCTTGCGGGAAGATAATGATAGTTTCGCTATCAATATCAACTTGTTGCGAATCAAAACGAGCAAGAGTGAAATTCATAATTTTTAGTGCATCGTGGGGTTGCTGTTGTTGAACAGGGCATCTTCTACAAACAGATAATCCTTCGCTTTGCCGTGCCGCCACAACACCATTAGCGATATCCATTTGGTTTGTTCTAGATTGACTTCCATCTCCGGTAACGCCAGCAGGCGATCTATAACCACTTCTCGCTCTTGCGGATTGAGTACGCCAGCTTGTTCTAGAAACATCAGAAAGCTCAAGCACTCGTGGCCGATTTTCTTGGTTTCTTCTTCGGCGTAGATGCGGCAGCCTGAGCTGTTGGTCGCCAGTTCATTGGCAGAAAGGATTTCTAAGCTGTTAAACCAACTGAAAGCGCGGTTGATGTCGTCGCTATCAAAACCAGCGGCGGAGAGCTCTTTGGCCACGGTTTTTTCATCGGCACGTACTTGTACTTCGATGTAATTCTCAAACAAATATACCAGTAGCTCGAACATGATTTTTTCCTTTTAGTTTCATGGGCTTATTAATTTAGGCGTTGATACCGCCCACCCGGCAAACTGGCGATTCTTCCTTCGAGTTCCAGCGTAAGTAGCATCGCCGAAACCTGCTCACTCGTCAAGCCACACCGCTGAATTAAAGTTTCTGCTGCAACAGCCTCGTAGCCCATTGCTGTTAATAACGGTAATTCTTCTCCTTGACTTAGCTCCTCTGATTGAGAAATGGGGGCAGCGCCCAATTCTTCAAGGATGTCGTGAATACTATCTACAAGCTTTGCGCCTTGTTTGATAAGAAGATGGCAACCTTTGGACAAGGGTGAATGGATGGAACCGGGAATGGCAAACACTTCACGTCCCTGATCGCCTGCCAGCCGTGCGGTGATGAGCGAGCCACTTTGTAAATTGGCTTCCACGATCAGCACGCCTCTCGCCAAACCACTGATGATGCGGTTGCGGCGCGGGAAATTGCCCGCGATGGAGGGTGTTGCCAACGAAAACTCGGAAATCATGGCGCCTTTTTGCACGATTTCGTGCGCCAAATCACGATGCCGTGATGGATACACAATGTCTAGCCCTGTGCCTACCACAGCAATAGTGCTGGCCTTGCCTTTCAGCGCACCCTTATGCGCTGCGCCGTCAATCCCTAATGCCATGCCGCTGACTACGCACCAACCGGCATCGGCAAGCGCTTCAGAAAACGCCTCCGCTGTGTTCAAGCCTTGCGGCGAGGCATTACGGCTGCCCACTACGGCGAGGCATGGCTGGCTGAGGCGTGTCACGTCACCTTTGAGATACAGCAGGGGTGGCGGATCAGAAATTTCTAGTAAGGTTTTGGGATAGTCGCTATCCGCCAAAGTCAGCAGTCGGTTATTGGGTTGCGCCAACCAAGTCATAGCGGGCATTAGTTTTTCTTCATCTAAGCCTTGGGCGATGGCGCTGGAGATGTTGCCATCTACTACGTCGCGTAATTGTGAGGTGGGTGTGGCGTATATTTGCTGAGGGTCGCCAAAAGCGCTCAATAAGCGGCGATAATTTTCACCGCCTACGCCAGAGATCAGTGAAAGCGCAATCCAATAGCGGGCTTCTTCCGCGTCTAACATACTAGTGCCCACAGCGTTATAATCATGGCTTCATTGTAAGGCAAGCACTATGGCAATTCTAGAGATAGTTCATTATCCCGACCCAAGACTTTATACCGTGGCTAAACCTGTCGCCGTGGTGGATGACAATGTCCGCAAACTGGTACGCGACATGGCTGAGACCATGTACGCCGCGCCCGGCATAGGGTTGGCTGCAACTCAGGTGGACGTGCATCAGCAAGTCATCGTCATGGATATTTCAGAAGATAAATCCAAACTGCAAGTATTTATCAACCCGCGTATCCTCCAGGCCGACGGACTGCAGGAATTTGAAGAAGGCTGCCTCTCCGTCCCTGGCATTTTTGAAATTGTAAAAAGGCCGGAGAAAATCACGGTAGAAGCGCTGGATGTCGACGGTAAGAAATTCAAACTCAACGCGGATGGTTTGTTGGCAGTGTGCATTCAGCATGAGATGGATCATCTCAAGGGCAAAGTGTTTGTGGAATATTTGTCGCAGTTGAAGCAAATCCGCATCAAAAACAAGATGAAAAAGCGGCTGCGCGAGACGATGTAGCTATCAGCCTATGAAAATTATCTTTGCCGGTACGCCGGATTTTGCCGTACCCGCGCTCGCCGCATTGATTAAAGCTGGGCACGACATCGTACTGGTACTCACCCAACCGGATCGGCCTGCCGGGCGGGGCATGAAACTGAAATCCAGTCCAGTGAAGGAGTTGGCATTGGTGCATCAGTTACCAATTTTCCAGCCAGAAACGCTGAAAACACCGGAAGTACAAAGCCGCATCGCTGAAACTCGAGCCGACGTGATGGTAGTGGCGGCTTATGGTCTTATCATTCCGCAAGTCGTTCTCGATATACCACAACATGGTTGTTACAACATTCACGCTTCGCTATTGCCGCGCTGGCGTGGGGCGGCGCCGATACAGCGGGCACTGCTGGCTGGAGATAGCGAAACCGGAGTGACCATCATGCAAGTGGTGCTGGCGCTAGACGCGGGGGCGATGTTGAACAAAGGCGTGGTTCCAATCACTGCTCAGGATACCGCACAAACGTTGCATGATGTCTTGGCTGAACAAGGCGGCAGGCTGATGGTGGAAACGTTAGCGGAGCTCGATGCATTGATTCTAGAGCCACAAGACGAGGCGTTGGTGACCTATGCCGAGAAACTGCAAAAATCCGAAGCGCCAATAGATTGGAAGCGTAGTGCAGTAGAAATATCGCGGCAGGTACGGGCATTCAATCCGTTTCCGGTGGCTACCGCCACGATGCAGGATGAAGTGTGGAAAGTCTGGTTCGCCAGTGCAGCCCAATGGCGCGGCACGCCAGGCGAAGTCATCGCGCTGGAAGGCGGTATAGTGGTGTCTTGCGGCGAAGGTGCCTTGTGTATTACCGAGCTGCAAAAACCCGGTGGCAAACGCTTGGGATGGAAAGAGTTTTTGGCGGGAACGCCACTCAAGATTGGCGATAAGTTTGCATAACGCCCAACTTCTCGCCGCCCAAGTGGTGGCAAAGGTATTATCAGGTCGTAACCTGAATCAAGCGTTGGACGAGGCACGTCAGCCAGATTTCACGCCCCAACAGCGCGGTATTATGCAAGATTTGAGCTATGGCACATTACGCTGGTTATCGCGCCTGCAAGCGTTGCTCTCCGCTTTACTGGAACGGCCTTTGGATGACGAACGTGTGCATTATCTGCTGCTGGTGGCGTTGTACCAATTGGAATACAGCAAAAATGCTTCGCACGCAGTAGTAGATCACGCCGTGCAAGCCGCCGCTACGCTAAAGAAACCATGGGCGAAAGGCTTGGTCAATGGCGTTTTGCGTAATTTTTTGCGTCAGCGTGAGATGCTTAATCAGAATTTGTCGCAGAAACCATCCATTCAGTTGGCTTATCCGCAGTGGTGGGTGAATAAGTTGCGAACGCAATATCCGGGCGATTGGGAGGCCATGCTGCGAACCGGCAATCAGCATCCGCCTATGACTTTGCGCGTCAATGCTCGCAAAGCCAAGCGTGATGATTATCTCCAGCAACTGATGAAGGATGGCATAGACGCTCATCCTGCTGGTGAATTTGGACTTATTTTAGAAAAACCATTGCCGGTGGAAAAGCTGCCCGGTTTTTCTCAGGGATTGCTTTCGGTGCAAGATTTGGGCGCACAGTTTGCCGCACCTATGCTGGATGTTAAAGCTGGAATGCGGGTGCTGGACGCATGTAGCGCACCAGGCGGAAAAGCGGCGCATTTGTTGGAGTTAGCGGACATTGAACTGCTGGCGTTGGATAGTGATGAGTTGAGGTTGCAGAAGGTTAATGGCACTTTGCAGAGATTGGGGCTAAAAGCCAAGGTGAAAGCGGGTGATGCCGCCAAACCGGAAACGTGGTGGGACGGCGAGCCGTTTGACCGCATTCTGGCCGATGTGCCATGTACCGCATCCGGCATCGTGCGCCGCCATCCGGATATCAAATGGCTGCGACGCGAGGCCGACATCGCCAGCTTTTGCACGCAGCAAAAGGCGATTTTGCACAGTTTATGGTCAACTTTGGCAAAGGGTGGTAAATTGCTGTACGCCACTTGCTCGGTGTTTGAAGAAGAAAATCACCAGCAAATTCAAGCGTTTTTGGCCTCTAACGCAGATGCCAAAGCGCTTAATCTTTGGGAGGGATTAGGTCAGTCTGGTCAGCTTTTGCCCTGCGATGCACATGACGGATTCTTTTATGCGCTTATACAAAAAATGTAGCTTGATGCTGTGTGCGGCGCTGTTGCTTATGACTGCGAGTTACGTTAATGCCGCAGGCATCAGTGTGGCTCATGCAGAATTGGTGCCCGCCGATGATGCTTATCACCTCAATGCGGATTTTGAGATTAGCTTTAGTCGCGAATTAGAAGAAGCTATCAACAAAGGTATCGCGCTCAATTTTCTCATCGAATTCGTGCTGATGGAACCGCACAGATACTGGGTGGATCAAGAAGCCGCCAGTACCAGTGTGGTGGCTAAGGTGGGCTACCATGCACTATCTCGCCAGTACTTGTTGACGCTGGGTAAACGCCAAACCAGTTATGTCACTTTGTTGGAGGCGCTAGAGGCCTTGAGCAAATTGCGTGGTTTGCCCGTGGTGGAAAAATCCACGCTCAAAAAAGACACCAACTATTACGCTTTGCTACGCATGCGGCTAGACCATACGCGGCTGCCCAAGCCGCTACAAGTCAGCGCGCTTGGTTCTGAGGAGTGGAATTTGGTGTCCGAGCGCTATCGTTGGGTTCCCAATTTTGACAAGCCCAACCCAGACAAGTCTAATTTAGACAAACCAGAAAAACCATGAAGTACGTGGTGTTGATAGGTGTGGTTCTGGGAGCAATCCTGCTCTATCTGCTGTCCCATGCCAGCGCCAATACCGCTGTTTCCGGCCAAAACTACACCATTTTGTTAGCACTGAACATCATCCTCGCCGTTTCCTTGGCGGTATTAGTAGGTTGGCAATTGTGGAAGCTGTACCGCCAATTCCAAGCCCAAGTGATGGGCAGTCGCCTCACCCTACGCCTACTGGGCATGTTTGCCATGATGGCGATTATTCCTGGGTTGATTGTCTACTCCGTATCGGTGAATTTCCTCACGCGTTCTATCGAATCCTGGTTCAACGTCAAGGTGGAGGCCGCACTGGATGGTGGTCTGCGGCTAGGACAAAGCACCTTGGACATCATGCTGCACGAACTGCAAGACAAGGGCGAAAACATGGCGCTGCAATTAGCATTGCAAAGCAGTACCAGCCACATCAGTGCACTCAACGATCTGCGCGAAAAATCGGGTGTACAAGACGCGGTATTACTTACGCCGCAAGGCAAAATTTTGGCGTTTTCCAGCAGTGATTCCACCAGTTTTTTGCCTGAACTACCCAGCGTTGATCAGTTACGAAAGGGACGCAAGCACAGCTTTGGGATGATAGACCCGATTTTAGGAAAAGGCCTGTATTTGCGCGTGCTAGCCCCAGTCAATACGCAAAACTTACAAGAAGACGCGCGTATTTTGCAACTGTTGCAACCGGTGCCCAAAACCTTGTCGGATACGGCGGAAGCTGTGCAAACGGTGTATCAGGATTATCAGGAATTATCTTTTGCACGTAGTGCTTTGAAGGACGTATTCGCGCTCACGTTGACCTTGGTGTTGATGCTGGCCATGCTCTCCGCCGTGGCGTTTGCCTTTGTGTTGAGCCGCCGTCTTTCGGCACCGCTAGGCGTACTGGCCGAAGGCACGCGCGCTATCGCCAGTGGTGATTACGAAGTAGTGCTGCCGGTTCATGGAAAGGATGAACTAGGCATTTTGGTGCGTTCCTTCAATAGCATGACCAAACAACTACGTGAGGTTACGCTTTCCAACGAAAAACATCGTGTCGAAGTGGAGGCCGCACATGGTTATTTGGAAGCAATTCTGGCCAATCTATCTTCGGGTGTGCTGGCGTTGGATGAGCATTATGCTTTGCGTGCGTGTAACCCAGCCGCCACGCTGATTTTGGGTGTGGATCTCACGCCTGGGCAAGCATTGGCAGATTTGGCAAAATCGCAGGAAACATTAGCGCCGTTGGCTCAGTCTATTTTGTCGCAGAAATCCGATGCGGACTGGCAACAGCAAATCGAACTGACTGGTGGGCAAGTGCTGCTGGTGCGCGGCAGTCGCTTGCCTGCTGGCAGTGATAGCGGTTTTGTGGTGGTGTTCGACGATATCACCAAGCTTATGCAAGCTCAGCGTGACGCGGCTTGGGGTGAGGTGGCAAGGCGCTTGGCGCATGAGATAAAAAACCCACTCACACCGATTCAACTTTCCGCTGAACGTTTGGAACACAAGCTGACCAGTAAACTGGACGCGAGCGATGCCAAAGTATTACAGCGCGCCACGCATACTATAGTCGCCCAAGTCACGGCGCTGAAAAGTATGGTGAATGAGTTTAGCGAGTATGCGCGCTCACCCGCGCTAAATCTGGCTGAGCTGGACTTCAATGATTTACTGCGCGAAGTGCTGGCACTGTACGAGCCGCCCGGTGTGACTATGCACGTCAACGTACCTAAAACCGCTTTTACTATAGAAGGTGATGCCACCATGTTGCGCCAGGTGCTGCATAATCTGCTGCGCAACGCGCAAGACGCTCTTGAGGAGGTAGCCAATGCCAGCATTCATGTTGCGAGCACCTTGCGCGATAGCCATGTAAACCTCATTATTCGAGATAACGGCAGCGGTTTTCCAGAAGACATGATTGCGCGCGTGTTTGAACCTTATGTCACCACCAAGCGCCATGGCACGGGGCTGGGCTTGGCCATCGTAAAAAAAATAGTGGAAGAACATCATGGCACTATACAAATCAAAAATCATCCCGACGGTGGTGCTGAAATCAGCCTGTCGCTGCCAGCTATGAAGGCCTCTTCATGAAAGAACAAACATGAGCGCACGACATATCCTAGTGGTAGATGACGAGGTCGGTATCCGCGAGTTGCTGCGCGACATTCTGGAAGATGAGGGTTACCACATAGTTTTGGCGGAAAACGCTGCCGAAGCGCGCAATTTCCGTCTAAAAACTCAGCCTGATTTGGTACTGCTCGACATTTGGATGCCGGATTGCGACGGCGTGACTCTGCTCAAGGAATGGGTCAGTGGTGGCCTGCTTACCATGCCGGTAATCATGATGTCCGGCCATGCTACGGTGGATACCGCGGTGGAAGCCACACGCATAGGCGCATTCGACTTTCTGGAAAAACCTATCGCCCTGCAAAAACTGCTCAAAACGGTCGGCGCCGCGCTTAAAGCGGGCGAACATCTGTCGCGCCAGAGCGTGAATTTAATCGGCCTAGGCAAAAGTGCGGCCATGATGGAGTTGCGCTCGCGCTTGGAGCAAGCTGCCAAATCCAAAGCGCCTTTGTTATTGTTAGGTGCTAAAGGCTGCGGCGTAGAGTTATGCGCGCGTGCCTTGCATCAGGCGGGCACGCCTTGGGTGACGTTGGATGCGCCGGAAAAACTGGCGCAAGCACCGCTGGAAATGCTGCAACACGCCCAAAATGGCGTGTTGTTTACTGGCGAAATCGCCGAGCTTTCCAATAGTGCGCAAAAAGGCCTGTTGTTGCTCATACAAAAAGCCGAGAAATATGCCGTGCGCGTGATTTGCAGTACTTCTCGTGACTTGCCGCAGCTTGCGGCCGCACACCAATTTGATGACAGTTTGCTACAGACCATAGGTGCGCTCACCGTGCGGGTGCCGGCGCTCAATGAGCATAGAGAAGACATTCCAGAACTCGCCAGCGGCCTTGCCACACGCCTGACCGAAGCTGGCGAAACGCCATACCATAGCTTCGATACCGCAGCGCTGAATGCATTACGCAATGCAGAATGGCCGGGCAATCTGGCGCAGTTGGAAAATATCGTCAAAAGATTATTGCTCGCGGCAAAAGAAGACGTAATCGGCCTAAACGAGGTGCAACAAATACTGCAGGAATTTTCCGGTTTGGAACATGCCAATGCGCTATCCCTAGTATCGTTTGACCAGCCTTTGCGTGAGGCGCGGGATGCGTTCGAGCGTTTATATTTCGAGCATCACATCACCAAGGCAAGTGGCAACATGAGCCGCGTGGCTGATGCTGTGGGCTTGGAGCGTACCCACCTTTACCGTAAACTCAAGCAACTCGATGTCAAGACGAAATCGTGAAGGTGACCGTCACGCGCGTCCCCCGTCCCTGCTGGCCTGCGTCTAGATGAATGTCAGCCTGATGCGCCAGCGCGATTTCGCGCACGATGGCCAACCCCAAACCACAACCTTCGCCCACGCTGTCATCTAAACGGTGAAAGCGCTCGAATACTCGTTCACGCTCGGTTTCTGGAATGCCCCTGCCATTGTCTTCCACCACCAAGTGTAGCTGCCCTTCTTGCAGTTGCAATTTTAGGGTCACCTTGCCTGAAACTTGTGTGTAGTGAATCGCGTTATCCAGCAGATTGGCAATCAGTTCGCGCAACATCACCGCATCGCCTTGTATCCGTAATGGGGTGTCTGACGCCTCAAAGCCCAAATCTATTTGCTTGGCCAGCGCTAGATTTACGAAATCCGCAGTGACTTCTCGCGCTAATTCCACCATGTTACACGCCTCCATAATAGACTCGCGGCCAGAACCGGGCTCCACTCGAGCCAAAGAAAGCAATTGGCTCACCAGATGAGACAGCCGCACGGTGCTGGCGTTGATGCGCGCCAGTGCGTTGTGTACCACGATGGGATCTGGCTCACGTAAGGCCATCTCGGCTTGGGTTTGTAGTCCAGCTAGCGGCGTTCTGAGCTGATGCGAGGCATCTGCCACAAAGCGTTGCTGCACGCCTATCGCTTCACGTAGGCGTCGCATTAAATCGTTGAAGGAGTGCAGTAGAGTTTGCATTTCTTGTGGCGCGTTTTCGGTGGGAACCGCGCTGAGATCACGATGCGAACGCTGACTAAATACCTCACTCAAGCGTTGCAGAGGCGAAAGCCCGCGCTTGACTCCATAGAACAACAGCGCAGCCGCTAACACCACCATCAGCAACTGCGGCAGCACCATCACTGCCATGACTTCGCTCACCATCAGTTCTCGTTTAGTGAGCGTTTCGGCTATTTGTATCAGCACCACTCCATGGGCACTGGTACCTTGAAGCGACAGCGCAAATACCACCGCTCGCGCTGGTTTGCCCTCTAGTTGAGTATCGTAATAAAGATGCTGGTTGGGTAGAGGCAGGTGTTTAGGTAATGGCAGTGCCGCATCTCCTCTCACCAATTGACCATCAGGCGCAGTGATGCGGTAATACACCAAGTCGTCTTCATCGTATTCCAGCAAATCCAGCGCCGTTTGCGGCAAATCCACCATCACCACACCTTGTCGTACTTCCGCCTGATCCGCCAACGCTAACGCCGAGCGGAACAGAGAGCTGTCGTATGCCAGATTGGCGATATGCGTAGAGGCGAAATATGCCGCCACTACTCCAGCCAGCAGCAGCGGGATTAGTAGAGTCAGCAGCCAGCTTAATAGCTGTTTACGTAAGGACAGGGTTTTATTCATGTTCTAGCAAATAGCCTAAGCCACGAATAGTGCGGATATGTGCGCCTGAGGCTTCTATTTTTTTTCGCAGCCGGTGAATATAGACTTCGATGGCGTTGTCGCCGATGTCGTCATCCCAGTTATAGAGCGCTCCCATGATTTGTTCTTTATTCACCACTTTGCTTTGGCGCAACATCAATACTTCCAAGACGCCTAATTCGCGGGCAGAAAGCTCAACTACATTGCCGTCAATCAAAGCACGTTTGCCTACCGCATCAAAACTCAGCTTGCCGCAAGCCAGTAGCGCATTGCTGCCCATTTTGCCACGACGCAACAACGCTCTGATACGCGCCTCCAGCTCAACCAGATTGAACGGTTTGGTTAGGTAGTCGTCCGCGCCCAAATCAAGGCCTTGCACACGGCTTTCAATCGCGTCGCGCGCGGTAAGTATCAACACCGGTGTTTTGCCGCCCCGCTGACGCAAGCGCCGCAACACCTCCAGCCCGTCCATCTTGGGTAAGCCTAAATCTAGTATCGCCAAATCATAGTCAGCATCTTTCAGCATGTTGTGCGCCATCTCGCCATTGGCGGCTACATCGAGCGCATAACCTGACTGATACAGCGAGCGCATCAGGCCATCGGCAAGGGTAGGATCATCTTCAACGATTAAGATTCGCATAGAAAGGTTGGAGTAAGGTTGGCCGCGTATTGTTCGCATCACTGACTGCTTCATTACAGAGCATGAAGCAGTTTAGAGAGTGTAAATCATTTTATTTTATGTAACTTTTTATTCAAAGGAAAAACCATGAACAAGCTTATCGCTGCACTGATCGCTGGTCTGTTTGCTGTTTCTGTTAACGCTTTCGCTGCTGACGCTGCTAAAGATGCTGCTCCAGCTAAGGTTGAAGCCGCTGCTGCTCCAGCTGCTGACGCTGCTAAGGCTGAAAAGCCAGCTGCTGTTAAGAAGGCTAAGAAACACGCCAAGAAGATGGAAAAGAAGGCTGAAGCTGCTGCTCCAGCCGCTAAGTAATTAGCTTCAAGCATTAAGAAAAGCGGAGCTTAGGCTCCGCTTTTTTATTGGGACTTATATACTTAACTTTCTTAACCATAGAATCCCCCGTTCGTGGTGAGTGTTCTCCGTTCAGCGGCTTCGCCGCTTACTCAGAGCCTGCCCTGTACTTGATACGGGGATGAACGGAGAATGTATCGAACCACATTTTCCACTCCCAGGAAGTTAAGTATATAAGTCCCTTTTTTATTGC
>JANYIK010000054.1 GCA_025362115.1 Methylophilaceae bacterium | reverse complement strand
ACCTCGCCGGTGGTAGCAGGCTTGGCAGTATCAAGCTCGTATTGCAGGCGCTGATGAGCCAGCTCTTCACGCCCAGCCAGCATGTCTTCACCGATGGCGCCCTCGAACACGTTCTCCCAGAAAGCGCGTCGCGGTAGGCCTGCGCCCAGTTTTTGTTTGACCTGGTCACGGAATTTGGCGGCCAGACCAGCTAAGCGGCCATATCCAGCGGGGATCATGGTTTCCAGCCTTGCACGTAACAGTCTCGCCAATACAGGTGCCGCACCACCGCTGGAAATCGCTACCACGATAGGTGAGCGGTCAATGATGGCGGGCATGACGAACGAACAGAGTGCTGGCGTGTCTACGACGTTGACCGGGATATGGTATGCCTGTGCGGCGTTGTAAACCGCCAGGTTGACGGCATGATCATCGGTTGCGGCAATCACTAGTCTGGCACCATCCAGATGTGATGGCTGGAATTGGGCATGGATATGCTGAATATCTGCTTGCTGCAAGGCGCTACATAGCTCTGGCGCGACTACGATGACGTGGGCTTGAGCCTTCAGCAGCATAGTGACTTTGCGTGCGGCGACTTCGCCCCCGCCGATGACCACACAGGTGTGGTTGCGAATGTTGATGAAGATGGGCAGAAAATCCATGAGGTCTATTATACTTGCGACTTTGGTCAGTCGCGCTTTACGAGGAATTGCCGTGTTTGAAAAATTGACGATGGGACGCAGAGGATATTTCCTCGGCTTTGTAGTGAGTTTTGGTCTGGTGGGTTTGGCGCTAGCACTGCAAACTAAATTCAATCTTGACCCTTGCCCGCTGTGCATTTCACAGCGCATCGCGTTTATGGGTTTGGGTGTGGTTTTTTTATTGGCGGCGCTGCACAATCCCAATAAATTCGCTCGTAAGATTTATGCCATGTTGCAAGTTGTTGCCGCGCTCATCGGAGCGGGTATTGCATCGCGCCACATCTGGATACAAGCTAATCCCGACAAGGTGATGAGTGAATGTGGAGCAGGATTCGACTACCTTATCCATACTTTCCCCGCTAGCCGCGCGATGCAATTGATTTTCAAAGGCACTGGCGAATGCTCCGAGATTGGCTGGACGTTTCTGGGTTTCACTATACCGCAGATGTCGTTGGCGGCTTTTGTGGGTTTGGGTGTGTACGCGCTATTGGTGCTACGTTACAAATAATCGCTATCGTCATTCCCGCCCCCGACTAAAGCATTCGAGGGCAGGCTGCGGCGGGAATCCAGATAAGCCACTTGTCTTGCCATGTAGACATCGTACTTCGTCGAGATTTGACTGGATTCCGGCCTCCGCCGGAATGACGAGGTAGATGAGATTTCGAGTGTTAAAGAACCATTTATCTAAAGGTTGCAATGTATAAAACCATAGAACATTTTGTCGGCGACACCCCACTGGTGCAGTTGCAGCGCATCCCCGGAAAAACCAGCAATACGATACTGGTGAAACTGGAAGGCAATAATCCCGCCGGTTCGGTGAAAGACCGCCCGGCGCTTTCCATGATCCAGCACGCCGAAGCGCGTGGCGACATCAAGCCTGGCGATACCTTGATCGAAGCTACTTCTGGCAATACTGGCATTGCACTGGCAATGGCGGCGGCGATTAAAGGCTACAGATTGATTTTGGTGATGCCGGAAAATCAATCACTCGAGCGCCGCCAAACCATGAAGGCCTACGGTGCAGAACTGGTGCTGACCTCAAAGGAAGCCAGCATGGAAGGTGCCCGCGATATGGCGGATAGGCTGCAAGCCGAGGGCAAGGGCATCATCCTTGACCAATTCGCTAATCAAGATAACCCGCTGGCGCACTATGGATCTACCGCGCCGGAAATCTGGCATGACACGCAGGGCAAAATCACCCATTTCGTCTCCAGCATGGGCACCACCGGCACCATCATGGGGGCTTCGCGTTATCTGAAAAAACAAAATCCGAATATCCAGATCATCGGCGTACAGCCGGAAGAGGGCGCGCAAATACCCGGCATTCGCAAATGGCCTATGGAATATCTGCCCAAGATTTGCGACTTTTCGCGCATAGACCGCATGATCTATGTGGGCCAACAGGATGCGGAAGAGATGACGCGCCGCTTGGCGCGGGAAGAGGGGATATTTGCCGGGATTTCTTCTGGGGGCGCACTGTTTGCAGCGTTGCAGTTGAGTAAAGAAGTGGACAATGCGGTCATTGTTTCCATTGTCTGCGACCGTGGCGACCGCTACCTTTCCACAGGGGTCTTCCCCGAATGAGCTGGAGCCGCTTAGCGCGGCTGTGTTGTTGCACCCCGCTTTGGTTGCCGGTGATAGCCTATCCTGCCAGCCACCTCGAAATCCACATCGGCGAAGTCCGCCACCCCCAAGCTCAACTTGAAAATGTTTCCGTAACGCTGGATGCCGATGGCAACTGGTACGGCAGCACAATTATTAAGCAAACTGACCTTAACCAGCTTGCGTCCAATATGCCCGTCAAGTTCAGCAGAGGTTCGCTGCAAGGCAAGCTTGCGTTCGCAGGAAAAAATAATCAACCGCAACAAGTCAAAGCCGATTTGAACCTGCGTGATACCGCGTTCAGTAATGCAGAAGGCTCCAAGGCGGCAGATAAACTGGCGGGTAGCTTCAACATCAGCGCACAACGTAAAGATGCAACATGGGTTTGGCAGACTACACTCAACTGGCGTGAGGGAGAGTTGTTCTGGCAGCCGCTGTATGTAGCCAACGGCGGGCATACGCTGGAAGCGAGAGGTGAGTGGAACGAGGATAAATTTACCGTCACACAAGGCTTGATGAGTATTGCCAGCGTGGGGGATATCAAATTCGACGGTGAATTACACTTGCCCGACAACACCATTACACGCTTGGATTGTGCAGCGAAGAATTTGCCGCTCGATAGCACCTACGCACTACTCATCAAGCCTTTCATGGAAAAAAATATTCTAGGCGATTTGGAAGTAGCCGGACACGCAGATTTGGTTGCTAGCATACGTGAGCAACGCGTAACCGACTTCAATCTGGGTCTGCATGAGGTGGATGTAGCGGACAAGAAAAATCGCTTTGCTTTTTATAAGCTTAATGCCGCTTTGCCTTGGAGTTATGCGGACAGAACCAGCGCAATTATCAGTTATGCGGGTGGGCAGTTGCTGGGGATGAATCTTGGAGCGGCGCAGCACAAGGTAGATTTGGAGCGTTATTCACTGGTCGCGCCACATTTGGATTTTCCGGTGCTGGACGGCAGATTGGTGCTGGACGATGCTGCTGCTGCCTTGGTCAACGACCGTTGGTATTGGCGCGTTCGAGCTGAGGTGCAGGGGATTTCCATGCCGGAATTCAGCCGCGCGCTGGGTTGGCCGCGTATGGAGGGAAAAATTCAGGCGCAAATCCCTATGGTGTTATATCAAGCGGGTAAACTGACCAGCAATGGAGCGTTGAAATTGAGTGTGTTCGATGGCGACATCAAGGTAGACAATCTGGTGATGGACGAGCCCTTGGGGTTGGCACCGCGTTTGATGGCTGACATCACCATGCGGCAACTAGATTTGGCGCTGCTGACCAAAACTTTCTCATTCGGTGATATGCAAGGGCGTTTGGATGGTGACGTGACCGGCTTGGAGCTCTCCGGCAAGCAGCCGGTTAAATTTGATGCCAAGTTTTATAGCAGCGCTGGCAGCTATCCCAAGAAGATTTCGCAACGCGCGGTGCAAAACATCTCGGCACTAGGCGGAGCAGGCGCAGCAGCGGCGATACAGCGTAGTTTCCTACACTTTTTTGATGTGTTCAATTATCAAAAAATCGCACTCAGTTGCCGCCTGCGCAAAGGGATATGTGAGATGGGCGGAGTGGAGGAGGCGCAATCCGGCTACGTGATGGTCAAAGGTAGCGGCATCCCATCCATCACCGTGCTGGGCTACAATCGCAACGTGGGTTGGAAAGAGTTGTTGGAACGGGTGCAGGACATTACCAAAGGCAACAGTAAACCGATTATCAAATAGATCAACAAGCTGGTTTTCCCAATACAAAAACTAAAATGAACCAACAAGCCTTATCTTCTTTTATCTGGTCGGTAGCCGATCTACTACGCGGCGACTATCGCCAGTCCGAATACGGCAAGGTCATTTTGCCGTTCACCGTACTGCGCCGTCTGGATTGCGTACTGGAACCCACCAAGGCTGCCGTGCTTGCTGAACTGGCGGACAAGCAGAAAGCGGGTATCAACCCCGATCTGTTTTTGCAGCGGGTCGCTGGACACAAGTTCTATAACGTCTCCCCTATGGATTTAAAAACTCTGATGGGTGACCAGGACCATTTGCGTGAAAACCTTGCGAAATATGTCGAGGGGTTTTCTTCTTCCATCCTGGATATTTTTGAATGCTTCGACTTTCTCACCCAGGTCGAGCGCTTGCAAAAATGCGGCCTGCTTTACCATGTCACCGAGCGCTTCGCCAAGATCGACCTGCATCCCAAAGCCGTCAGTAACGAGCAGATGGGGCTGGCGTTCGAAGAACTGATCCGTAAATTTGCCGAAATCTCCAACGAAACCGCAGGGGAGCATTTTACCCCGCGCGAAGTCATAGATCTGATGGTGCATCTGCTGTTTGTCGAGGACGACGACGAGCTCAACAAGCCCGTTATCCGCACCCTGTACGACCCAACAGCGGGCACGGGCGGCATGCTATCTGCCGCTGCCGACTATATGCATGCCCACAACCCCGATGCCCGGCTTAATGTCTATGGGCAGGAACTCAACGCCGAATCCTACGCCATCTGCAAGGCCGATATGCTCATCAAGGGGCAGGATGTCTCCAACATCGTGCTCGGCAACACCTTGTCCGACGACGGCCACTCGGATAAGAAATTCGACTACATGCTCTCCAACCCGCCCTTCGGCGTTGAATGGAAAAAGGTCGAAAAGGAAATCCGCCAGGAATACGAACAAAAAGGCCACGATGGCCGCTTTGGCCCTGGCCTGCCGCGTGTTTCGGATGGTTCCATGCTGTTCCTGCTGCACCTAGTTTCCAAGATGCGCTTGGCAGTGGAGGGCGGCTGTCGATTCGGCATCGTTCTCAATGGCTCGCCGCTATTCACCGGCGGCGCAGGCAG
>JANYIK010000029.1 GCA_025362115.1 Methylophilaceae bacterium | reverse complement strand
CTGTTGACCACACTGTTTTGTGCTCTTAATGTACTAAGTAAAGTCCCAGTATCAATGCCCAATGTGGCCAGTTTGGCATTGGATAGCTCGATATAGATTCGTTGTTTTTGTTCGCCAAAAAAATCCACTTTGGCCACGTCCGGCACTTGCAGCAGTTGCGCCCGAATGTTTTCCGCCTGTCGCTTCAACTCAGCGTATTTGTAGCCATCACCAGTAATCGCATACAAAATACCATAGACATCGCCAAACTCATCATTAAAGGTAGGGCCCTCAATACCATCAGGCAAAGTATGGCGAATATCACCTATTTTCTTGCGTGCCTGATACCAAATGTCCGGCACCTCCGCGGTGGGCGTTGAATCCTTGGCGATGAAAAACACAAACGATTCGCCCGGGCGCGAGTAGCTACGCAAAATATCCAGATGCGGTACTTCTTGCAGCTTCTTTTCCAGCTTGTCAGTGATTTGCATATCCACTTCACGCGCACTAGCACCTGGCCATCCGGTACGGATGACCATGACCTTGAAAGTGAAGGGTGGATCTTCAGACTGACCCAAGCGGGTATAGGCCATCAAGCCGGTGATGGTTAGCACCAACATCAGGTATAGCACCAGCGTTTGGCGCTTGAGCGCCCAATCAGATAGGTTAAATCCACTCATTGCGCGATCCCAGCAGAAGTGGGGAGTACTTCCTGATTAGGCACCAGCGTATGTACACCGACCACGACTACTTGCTCGCCCGCAATCAACCCTTCGGCAATTAACACACCGTCTTCGCGAAAAGCGCCTGTTTCAACAAGCCTTGGACTGACTTTATGCGTTTTTTGATCTACCACCCACACCACGGTTTTGCCTTCAAACTGGGTCACCGCCGTAGTGGGCAACAACAAATCTGTGGTTTCTTCTCCTGAAAACACCACGCCTGCGGTCATGCCTAATTTAACCGCTTCGTCCGCTCCCACGATGGAAACCTTGACTTGAAATGTGCGTGTAGCAGTGTCCGCTGCAGGTGCAACTTCTCGAATTTTCGCCTGATACAGTTTCTCACGCGATGCCCATAGTCTGACACGTGCAGCCTCTCCCACCTTAACCCCAGCCATGCGCGATTCTGGCACCGCCACGACAACCTCCAACTCCTTGGGATCAGCCACGCGCGCTACCACTTCGCCCGCCTGCACCACTTGCCCGGGTTCGGCATGAATATCCAGCACTACGCCTTCACGATCCGCCGTAAGTGCGGTATAACGCGATTGATTGCCAGAAACTGCGGACTGGGAGCGCGTTTGTTGCAACTTGGCCGCAGCCGATTTGAATTGCGCCTCGTGTATATCCAGTGCGGATTTAGAAATGAATTTCTTTAAATACAGTTGGCGTTGCCTATCCAGTTCGGCTTCTGCTAGAGCATAGTCCGCCTCCGCCGCGCTCACGTCCGCCTGCGCAGCCTGTGCCGTCAGCCCAGTGTCTGCGCCATCCAGCCGCGCCAACACTTGGCCTTTATGCACAAAACTGCCAATTTCTACACGGCGCTCTACGATTTTCCCTGCAATACGAAAACCTTGAGCTGATTCATAACGTGGCCGCACCTCGCCCACCAGTGCCATCGAGGTGGCTGTGCCACTTGCCCCGGCAGTCACTACCAGCGCTGGTCGAGGCGGTGGAGGTGGTTCGACTGGTTTGTTGCAAGCCAGTAGCAATGATGAGGTCATGATCAAAACAACCATTAAATTCTGGCGCTGCATTGCACTTCTCCCAAATTAAAATTAGTTTGATTGACGCAACAAGCCGCGCATCAGAGCATCTTGCATGGTTAGAATCCTTGTTAAGACTGGTTGCCAATCTACCCAAGGGTCACCCTGTTTAGTAATTTCCAAAGCGCACACGCCGTGCATGCCTGCCCACAGAGTTTGAGCAATCAAGCCAGGCTCTTGAATGTCTTCCCTGAAACACCCAGCATCAAACGCCAGTTTGACCATATACATTAACTGGGCATAAGCATCCTGATCCGGATTACCCTTTTCCACACCACCGTCCATGACATCACAAGGAATCTGCGGGGTCATGAACATCAGTCGATAATGATTAGGATGGCTCAGCGCAAATTCGGCATAAGCTCGCCCCATTACGTTGAGGCGCTCGATGGGATCGGCTATTTTCATAATGGCGTTCATACCATCTGCCAAGGCCAGAAAATCTGTGGCGCACAGCGCTTTCAGTAAATCTTCCTTGTCAGCAAAATGCAGATACAGCGCAGTCGGTGAATATCCCACCTTTTTTGCGATTTCGCGCATGGTGACAGCATCTACGCCACGCGCCACAAACAACTCGCGCGCAGCGTTCAGAACCGCACTGCGTATCTGCTGTTTTTCTGCCTCTGTTTTGTGTCTTGGTGGCATACAGGCGCTCTAGTGCTGGACAGAGGTATCTTTGAAAATACTGCCCGCGATACGCAGCAGTATTTCTCGCGAAGGCATGGTTTTACTGCCCAACGCCAATATTTGATTTTTGAATCCGGGAATCACGTTGAGCTTGCCCGCCATCATGGCTTCATAGCCCGCTCTGGCTACACTTTGCGCGTCCATCAGGGCTCCTTTTACAACGGCAGCATCTCCCATATTGGCGCGACTCACAAATCCCGTTTCTGTCACCCCAGGGCTGAGCAGCGTCACGGTGACTCCCGAACCGCGCAATTCAAAATTGAGTGCCTCAGTAAATTGCATCACGTAAGCTTTGCTCGCTGCGTAAACCGCAAAATTTGGACCTGGCTGAAATGCGGCAAGAGAGCCTACATTCATAATTTTGCCAGAATGGCGCTGTTTCATCTCATTGACAAACAGCGCCGTCAATTCAGTGAGTGCTATGACGTTCAATTGCAGCATATTGCGGTATGTATCTAGCTTGCTAGTGTCAAATTGGCCATAGTCGCCATAACCAGCGTTGTTAATTAGATACTCCACCTGTAAATCCTGGCTTTGACAGAACTCATATAGTGCTTTTGCTTCATCTGAAATGGACAAATCAGCGGCACGCACTTCTACTTTTATGCCGTATTTTTGTTCCAAACTGACTTTCAAATCCTGTAACAAATTGATGCGTCGTGCCACTAAAATCAGGTTGTTACCATGTTCAGCCATTATTTTGGCCAATTCCAACCCAATACCGCTGCTAGCCCCAGTAATCAATGCGTAGTTCATGTCATTTCTCTCCTTTAATTCGGTTTAAAAACCATCCAGTAAAGATTGCCCAATGGCAGCAAAGTTGCGATGATGCCTCATAGATACCAGCGTTTTACGAGTACCCAAATCAAGCCCGAAATATTGAATAACCAAAAACCCCAAGTTGACCATCTACCGCTGTAAATATCCATTCCGTAAAGCTCTTCCATAACCCCACTGGGGTCGCCAAGTCAGCCGCTACTATCTGAAAAGACACCAACATTAAAAAATACCAAAAAAATATGATTGGTTTCTTCAATGAAATTAACATGTTGACCTCTATTAATTTACTTAACGTTGTTAATTAAACATTGTTAAGTTAACAATGTCAACATATTTTTACCTTGCCTAAATGACTTAAATAAAGTACTTTTCAAGCATTGCTAGGGGTCTGCGACTTGAGAATAGCCGCAGTGAGAAAAACCCTTTGAACCTGATGCGGGTCATGCCGCCGTAGGGAAGCCAAGTTGAGAACATCATCCGCTCCTTACGTTTTAGCCTTTTAAGGAGTACTAATTGAACGCCACCGACAAAAATCTGCACACCGCCTTCCGCAACCAAACGGCGGAGGTTGATCCCGCCACCACGCAGCCATTCCCCAAGTCACGCAAGGTGTATATTGAAGGCTCGCGCCCTGATATTCGCGTACCTTTTCGTGAGATTTCATTGTCCGATACACCTGCATCTATGGGCGCTGAGAAAAACCCACCGGTGATGGTGTACGACACTTCCGGCCCTTACACCGACCCCAAAGCAACCATTGATATCCGTAACGGCTTGGCCGCGCTGCGAGCGCCGTGGATCGCTGAGCGCAATGACACCGAGCAATTAGATGGCCCGACTTCCAAATATGGCCATGAACGCAAAACTGACCCGGCACTCGCTGATATGCGGTTTAACCTGACGCGAAAACCTCTACGTGCCAAAGCAGGCATGAATGTGAGCCAGATGCACTATGCTCGCAAAGGCATCATCACGCCGGAGATGGAATACATCGCTATACGCGAAAACCAACGTCGCGAAAACATGAGCGAATT
>JANYIK010000024.1 GCA_025362115.1 Methylophilaceae bacterium | reverse complement strand
CATTCACATAAGGCATGATAAATCCTCTCTTATCTGCGAAAAAACGGCCTCAAACATAGGCGTGGTCAAACGTTTAGTTTGCGTATTGTAGCGACTGCAATGGTAGCTGTCATGCAGGCGCAAACCATTGGGCAAATGATGATGTGCGGCGTGAGAAAACGCATAATCCTTGGGTTTAAGCTTCAATGCGCGTAGTACCGCCGCGTGTGCCACATTGCCAAGCGCCAGCACCGCTGTGCCTTTATCTAAAGCAGATAATTCAGCCGCCAGATAGCCATTACACATCACCACCTCACTGGTTTCTGGCTTATTCTCTGGTGGCAGGCACTTCACCGCATTGGTGATGCGGCAGCCTAACAATTGCAAACCATCGTCTTTTGACACTGACTGCTGTGCCGTACTAAAGCCGAATTTATACAAGGTTTGATACAACAAAATGCCTGCATGATCGCCCGTAAAAGGCCGTCCGGAGCGGTTTGCACCGTGCATTCCCGGAGCCAAACCTACAATCAATAAGCGAGGCTTTTGGTCGCCAAAAGGCGGTACGGGGCGGGCATGATAATCGGGGTGTTGTTGCTTAACGCCGTCTAAAAACCCCGCCAAACGCGGGCAAAGACGACAGTTAGGATCAAAAGTGGAATGCATTCAACAGGCGAAATCGCCCTTGAAAAACTTACCAGCGCGCTGGTAAGTGGTTACAGATAATAATACGGTGATGTTCTATATCAATATAGCCACCGCGCTTGAGATCATTGAGGATTTTGGTCACCATTTCACGCGATGAACCCACCAAATTGGCTAAATCCTGATGCGTGATTGCTTGCGTGATACGACGGCCATCTGGCATTTGGTCAGACTGTTTCATCAACTCTCTAGCGATTCTGCCGTAGACATCCAGCAGCGCCAGATTCTCCACCTGCCCCGCCATGCTGCGGATTCTGCCCGTTAGGGTACGCATAAGATTGATGGAAATATCGGGGTGATTCCTTAGGCACTCCAAGAAGTGGCGCTGCGGCAACATCGCGATACGGCTTTCTTCGGTGGTCATCACCGAGGCCGAACGCCTTTCACCATCTATCAACGCCAGCTCACCAAAAGCCTCACCCGCATCCAAGAAGTCGAGAATGATTTCGCGACCATCTTCGCTGCCCAAATAAACCTTGACCCGACCGGTGAGAATCACATAAAGGCTATTTGATTCATCGCCCTGATTG
Source organism: Methylophilaceae bacterium (assembly GCA_025362115.1). Classification (GTDB taxonomy): domain Bacteria; phylum Pseudomonadota; class Gammaproteobacteria; order Burkholderiales; family Methylophilaceae; genus CAILHX01. Next base: position 4,961 of record JANYIK010000024.1, on the reverse strand, counting down.
ATAATGACAGTGTTGCGCGGATAAATGCGTACCGTCGCGCCAGTCTCTAGTTTAAGTAGCGACTGTTCGTCTAACCCAGCAAATAGCGGCACCAACTCGAGCATAATTTCGCACCTTTGTTTTTTCTATACGCAAGTGAAACTTAACCGAATGAGTTTGTTATAGCAAGTAAATTTTGTTGCCCTAATAGCCACACTAATAATAGACGACAAAAAGGGCAGTTAAACTGCCCTTTTTGTCGTTCATCACCCTGCAAATTACTTCACCCGATTGCGATACTCACCCGTGCGCGTATCAATTTCAATTTTGTCGCCAGTCGCTACAAACAAAGGCACAGGCAGTTCAAAACCAGTGGAAATCTTGGCTGGTTTCATCACCTTGCCGGAGGTGTCACCCTTGACCGCTGGTTCGGTGTAAGTCACTTCGCGCACCACAGAATTGGGCAAATCTACAGAGATGGCCTTTTCGTTGTAAAACACCACCTCGCAGGCCATGCCGTCTTCCACATAATTCAGCGCGTCACCTAGGTTTTCGCTCTCAATATCATATTGGTTATATTCGCCGTCCATGAACACATACATGGGGTCGGCGAAGTAGGAATAGGTGCAATCTTTCTTTTCCAGAATCACCAGCTCAAACTTGTCGTCAGCCTTGTAAATCGCCTCGCTGGGCGCATCGGTCAACAAGTTTTTGAATTTCATCTTCACCACTGCAGAGCTGCGGCCAGACTTGTTGTATTCAGCTTTTTGCACCACCATAGGATCGTTACCGATCATGACGACGTTACCTACGCGGAGTTCTTGAGCGATTTTCATGTTGCGTCCTGCCTTGAAAAATTAAAACGGCGAATTATATATGATTCTTATGAAAATTAACCAGTTTTGATGCCAAATCTGCTTGATTCATCAATTGGTTTTGCCATGTTAGCGCCTGTGCTTGCATAGCGGCGCGGTATTGCCAAAAGCCCAGCCAATCTACCGAGGCTCCGGCATTCCAGTCGCGCCAAAAGGTGGCAACCTGTTGCGGCAAATCCTGGCAATACAGGCCTAAAAACGCCTCCAGCTTAGGGATATGGGCGGCTTCTGCCTGAGGGTAAATCTGCCACACAAAGGGCTTGGCCGTCCACTGTGCACGCACGAAGGAATCCTCACCGCGCACAAAATTGAGGTCGCACGCCCACAGTAATTGGTCGAAATCGTCCTGGCTGAGAAATGGCAAGACGTGCAGGCTCAAACCACCATTTTCAAGACGCATTCCCGCAGCCAGACTCTGCCCAAAGTAGGCCGTCAATTGTGGCAACAGCCTGCCTTCCGGCACCCAGCACACTACAGGCTCGGCGCCTTGCGTCCATGCGTCCAGCAGGCTATTCAGTGATCCATTTTCGTAACCAAACAAGGAAATGTTTATCGCGCCATCTGTCGACTGAAAACCCAGCCTTCTGGCAGCATCGAGGTCTTGCCCCAGGTTTTTTTCACGCAGCAAGCCCCCCGTATTCGGGGTAAGTCCTGGAAAGAAAAAATACTTGATGAGGGGTAGTGTCGGGTGGGGCGAAGGCAAGCCGTGCGCCTCGGCTGCCCAAGGCTCGGCAGTGAGATATTCCAGATTGATCCACAGCGGCGGCCGACTGACCATTGCCGCCAGATAATTGGCTGGTAGCTCGCAAGCGAAGGCCTCTATCACCACATCTGCGGGGGATGTTTCAGGAAAAACATCCGGCCAACGCTGCACTTCAACGCCCGTAAAATCGGCCGACGGATTGAGCTTTGCCAAAGCACCTAAATCGTCCACCCACAGCCGTACTTGCAAGCCATATTCGCGGCTCAACTGCCGCGCCAGACGCCAGCAAACACCTATGTCCCCAAAATTATCAACGACCCGGCAAAAAATATCCCACTGCTGACTACGCGCGTTCACGGCTATCGTTTTTCTGGTGAAAGCGGCTTATTGCAATGCGCGCAGGTGGCCTCAACTCCAGCATTTATTTGCCGTACTACTCTCATGCTCCTCTACCCAATCCACCGTCTCTGGCTGTAGCGTGACGTGATTGATACCGAAACTCTCATCAAGCATCTCGCGCATCCTCGGCAGTACGTTCATCCAGCCGTGCAGGTCTAGCAGTTGCACATGCGCGGTGAGCGCCACCACGCCGGAGGCCAGCGTCCAAATGTGAATATCGTGAACGGAAGCCACTCCCGCCACACCCTGCATGGCACTTTCAACCGCGTCGGTATCAATGTTATGGGGCGTGCCTTCCATCAGCACATGGATCGCCTCGCGCAGCAGATTGATGGTAGATGCCAGTAGCAGCACGCAGATAAATACCGACAAAATCGGGTCTATCGGCAACCAGCCCGTGTAATAGATCACAGCACCCGCCGCCAGTGCCGCCACCGAACCCAGCAAATCGCCCAGCACATGCAACATAGCGGCGCGAGAATTGATGTTTTTTTCTGCCTTATGCAACCAATGCGCCACGATGAGATTGACTACCAACCCCAAGAATGCAATGAGCATGACCTGCCCACCTTGCACCGGATGCGGATCCTGGATTCGCTGCACTGCCTCAAACACGATACCGGCGATAATCAACAACATCACAGCGCCGTTGATAAGCGCGACCAATACCTCAACCCGCGCAAGGCCATAGGTGTGGTGCTTGGATGCCGGCTTTTGGGCAATCCATGCGGCAAACCAGGCCAGCGCAAGTGCGGCGGAATCCGAAAACATGTGCCCTGCATCACCTAACAGCGCCAAGGAGTGGGTGAACCAGCCACCCATGGCCTCGACAAAGGCAAAACCCAGCGTCAGTACCACCGGCCAGAACAGGTGCAGTTCGGTTTGCGAGCCGTGACGGTGTGGCAAATCGTGTTGGTGGATGTGATGGTCACTCATGTTTTAGCCGCCCTGAAATGCCGCCAAATGTACCACACCACAAATACCACCGCAGCGAGGAAAATGAGGTGGTGAAACTGGTGAAAATACACCTTCAGGCCTTCCCAATTCTCGCCCGCCTTCATGCCTGCATAAGCCAGTATCCAGCACCAGATGAGCGACCCGACAAAGGTATACACAATAAATTTAGGAATACTCATCCCCGCCACTCCCGCCGGAAACGCAATAAACGTACGTACTGCGGGCAATAATCGCCCAATAAAAATGATAATTTCGCCATGCTTGGCAAAGGCGGCATCTGCCCAAGTCAAGTTATGTGCAGAGATCAGCACCCACTTGCCATATTTCTCCACCAACGGCCGCCCACCCAGCTTGCCCAGATAATACGCGGGGATGGAGCCGACCACGCAACCCACGGCTCCCGCCAGCGCCACGCCCCACAGGGTCATTTCGCCCTTGAACACCAGAAAGCCGGAGAACGGCATGATGATCTCGGACGGCAGCGGAATACACGCCGATTCAATCGCCATCAGCAATACGATGCCACCGTAACCCAATGCGGAGATGATGCCGATGATCCAAGCGGCGAGGAAAGTAATGAGTTTTTCGAGCATGGTAATTAGCGCTTCAAGTTACGGTAAAAGTTTTCGTGTGAGCCTACGGATTCCAGATAAACCAAGCGAATGTTGTCATCTACGGTGTAGCCCAGCAGATAAAGCTGATTCTGGCTGGGAAACTTGTGGACGAAAAGCTGCGCCAAGTCGCCTTTTTTGCGTTCGCCAATGTGTGGATTTTTCGCGACGGTTTCTACTGCGGTATCAACATCTGCCGCCACATTGTCATTCAGTTTCTTATATTGACGGGAGAACCGGCGCGTTTGCCGGACTTCATGCGCCATCGCGATGACTACGCGGCACGAATGGCGCTGCATTCTCACGCGGCTCGGCCATTGCCATGAGTGTTTCCGCGATAAAGTCTATCGGCAAATCCGGGTTGTCCAGCGCGGCGCGTCCCAGCTTTGCCCAGTACTCAATTTGCCCGGCAATCGTGCGGTATTCTACCTTGGCCTGAATTCTTGCCTCTTCATAAAGCGTATCTTCAATGCGTACCGGCATGCCCATGATGGTGTCTCGCTGTGGTTAACTACAAATGTAGTTTAGCGAGATTTGAGGGGAGGTGCAAATTTTGCAAGAAGTTATTTTCTGGCCGTTTATATTGCCGCAATCTTGAGCAAAGCATTGGGTTGCAGCAGTTGCAATCTGCCGTCCACCGTGGCGGTAAATCCTTCGCTTTCCCAGAGCTTTAACAACTTGTTCACGCTTTCGCGGCTGGCACCTACCATCCCAGCCAGCTCGCCCTGGGATATTTTGACGGGCAGGTAATAGCGGCCTTGTAATTCGCTGCCCACTTCTTCCGCTATGCCGAGTAGCACATTGGCGAGCCGGGCAGCCACATCCATGCTGGCCAACTGTTCCACGCGGTCAGTCAACAAGCGTATGCGGCGGCATAAAGTGCCGATGATATGGTCTTTCATTTCAGGAATCTGGCCAAGCAGCGCCCTGAAGGCCATCCTGTCGAGGCTCGACACCAGACAATTGGAGATTGCCACCATGCTGGCGCTACGCTTTCCACCGTCAAGCAAGGCGATTTCACCAAAGGATTTACCCGGCCCCAGCAACGAGAGCACGATTTCAGCGCCATCTGATGCGGTATCTACGGTTTTAAGCACCCCCTTTAATACCACATAAAAACGGTCACCCTCGTCCCCTTGGCGAAACAGTGTTTCTTTGGCTTGCAGCACATGTTGGCGCATAGCTGCAGAAACCAGCATGCAAGACTTTCTAGAAAGCCCCTTAAACAGCTCGCTGTGTTCCAGCGCTTCGGTGAGTGTAATCATGCTATTCAGGCACCACACAAGGCGGTATCAATTTGAGCTTTTGCGCCCGGCGCACAAAGCGCTTGTCGTCAAAGCTCATAAATGCTTCACAGCGGCCAGAAAGCGCCCAATGCAGCGCATCGGCGAATTCCAGCCCATCCTCGTGGGCAACCAACGCGGCGTTCAACGCTGC
>JANYIK010000189.1 GCA_025362115.1 Methylophilaceae bacterium | reverse complement strand
GTGACGGGCGCGGGCGGCTCTATTGGTAGTGAGCTATGTCGCCAGATTGCGCGCTACAAGCCAAAGCTATTGGTGCTGTTTGAGCTAAATGAATATGCCTTATACGCCCTGGAACAAGAGTTTTTAGCGGCTTTCTCGGGGACTAAAACTGTCTGCGTAGTGGGTGACGTGAAAAATGCACAGCGCGTCTCTACTGTGCTGCAGCGGTATCAACCCTTTGTGGTATTCCACGCAGCGGCGTACAAGCATGTGCCTTTGATGGAGAGCGATAACGTAAGTGAGGCATTACGCAACAATGTGTTGGGCACACATGTGTTGGCGCAAGCATGCAAAGCACACAATATCGAGAAATTCATTCTTGTCTCTACAGACAAAGCGGTAAATCCTACCAACGTCATGGGCGCGAGCAAACGCTTGGCCGAAATGGTGTGTCAAGGCTTGCAGGAAGCCGATGACACGCATTTTGTGATCGTGCGTTTTGGTAACGTGTTGGGCAGTAGCGGTAGCGTGATTCCCAAATTCCGAGAACAAATCGCCAAAGGCGGGCCGGTGACGGTCACGCATCCTGAAGTCACGCGCTATTTCATGTCTATTCCTGAAGCCGCACAGTTGGTGATGCAAGCTTCACTGATGGGTGCGGGCGGCGAAATTTTTGTGCTGGATATGGGTGAGCCGGTGAGAATTGTAGATTTGGCGTACGAAATGATCAGGTTGTCTGGTGTGCCAGAAGGGCAAATTAAAGTCGAGTTTTCAGGTTTGCGCCCGGGTGAGAAGCTCTACGAAGAGCTGTTGGCAGACAGTGAACAAACGTTACCCACCCCGCATGCCAAATTGCGCATCGCTAGAGCGCGAGAGGTAGATAGCTTGTGGGTAGAGTCTTTATGCAAATGGTTAGATACCGTTGCGGGTCAGGATGAAACCGTCATTAAACAGGAGTTGAAAGTCTGGGTTGAAGATTACTTGGGCGACATTCATGGCACCAAGCCACAAGCAGTCACGATTCCGCTCACACCAGCCTCTCGCTCTGTGCACTGATTTGAAAGCCGATAGTGAATAAAATAACCAAAGCTGTATTTCCCGTTGCAGGCTTAGGCTCGCGCTTCTTGCCGGTCACCAAGGCCAGCCCGAAAGAGATGCTGCCCATCGTAGATAAACCGTTGATTCAATATGCGGTAGAAGAGGCGATTGAAGCTGGCATCACCGATATGATTTTCGTCACCGGACGCAGCAAGCGCGCCATTGAAGATCATTTCGATAAAGCCTACGAGCTTGAAACTGAGCTAGAAGCACGTGGCAAAACGCAGATGCTGGATTTGCTACGCAACATGCTGCCAAAGCATGTCACTTGCATCTATCTGCGTCAGGCCGAGGCGTTAGGATTAGGCCACGCCGTATTGTGCGCCGAACCTGTGGTAAAGGACGAGCCGTTTGCGGTGATTCTGGCGGATGACTTGATTGATGCCAGCCCCGGTGCGTTGACGCAGATGGTGGCTGTATATCAAGAGCATCAGAGTGCAGTGATTGCCACCGAACAAGTGGCACCTGCGGAGACCAGCTACTATGGCATCGTGGATGCACACGAAATAGAACCAGGGTTGATGCAGATTGATAGTATCGTCGAAAAGCCAGAGCCTGCGGTTGCTCCTTCTAACATTGCGGTAGTGGGGCGCTATGTCCTGACCCCGCACATTTTTCAATGCTTAAAAAACCTGCAGCCCGGAAAAGGCGGCGAAATTCAGTTGACCGATGGCATATCCGCGCTGCTGTCGGAAGAAACTATTTTCGCCTATCAATATCATGGCAAGCGCTACGATTGTGGCAGCAAGCTGGGTTATATGCAGGCGAATGTCGAATACGCGCTGCGTCATCCAGAAATCAGCACCGAGTTCACCCAATGGTTGAATGGGCGAGGGAAGAAGTGATTTCTGCTGTAGAGGCGCACCAGCTGCTAGACGATGCGGAGATTATTTTTACCGAAGCCGAAGTAAGCGCTGTTGTTGAAAAAATGGCGCAGGATATTAGTGCTGTTTTGCATCAATCAGATCCACTGGTGCTGAGTGTGATGGGCGGCGCGGTCGTATTTTCTGGCTGGTTGCTTCCCAAGTTACTTTTCCCACTGGATTTCGACTATGTACAAGCCTCGCGCTACCGCAACCAGATTCAAGGTCACGATATCCACTGGCGTGTAGCTCCTAGCGACAATGTGCATGGACGAACAGTACTATTGCTAGACGATATTCTGGACGAGGGAATTACCTTGGCTGCTGTGCGTGATAAATGTCTAGAAGCTGGTGCTATGCGGGTCTTAATTGCAGTTCTTGCTGAAAAAGCCACTGGTAAAGCCAAACCCATACGTGCTGATTTTGTTGGTCTGGTAGTACCTGACCGCTATGTGTTTGGCTGCGGCATGGATGTGCATGGCCGTTGGCGTAATCTCCCTGCTATTTACGCGCTGAAGTAAGTATGAAGATACTGGTCACTGGAGTGGCGGGATTCATCGGTATGTTTACTGCTCGTGCGCTATTAGAACGCGGTGATGAAGTCATTGGTATTGATAACCTCAACGATTACTATGATGTAAATCTTAAATTGGCGCGTCTTGCGCAATTGGCAGGCTACCCAAAGTTTAGATTCATCAAGTTGGATATTGCCGACAACGCTGCATTGTCAGCACTCTTTGCGCAAGAAAAATTTCAGCGCGTCGTTCATCTTGCCGCACAAGCAGGTGTGCGTTATTCGCTGGAAAATCCGCAAGCTTATGTTTCCAGCAATCTAAGCGGTTTTGTCAACGTGTTAGAAGGCTGCCGCCACTATAAAATTGAGCATCTAGTCTATGCCTCCAGCTCCAGCGTTTACGGAGGCAACACCAAAGTGCCATTCGCAGAAACTGATAATGTTGATCACCCCGTCAGTCTCTACGCAGCTAGCAAAAAAGCTAACGAACTCATGGCGCATACTTACAGCCATCTATTCGATTTACCCACCACAGGGTTAAGGTTTTTTACCGTCTATGGCCCTTGGGGCAGGCCAGATATGGCGTATTTCAAATTCACCCAAGCCATTGACCAAGGCAAACCCATAGAGGTCTATAACCACGGCGATATGCAACGTGACTTTACCTTTATTGATGATATTGTGGAGGGCGTGCTGCGAGTACTGGATTTAGCACAACCTGAAACAACAATACCTTATCGCATTTTCAACATAGGTAACCATGTACCAGTCAACCTGCCTGATTTCATCACAGTGATTGAACAAGCGCTGGGAAAAACCGCTGAAAAGAGATTTCTACCTATGCAAGATGGCGATGTGCCGACAACTTATGCAGATGTCAGGGCACTTAAGGCGGCGATTGGATTTGCGCCATCAACCAGATTGGAAGAAGGAATCAAGCGATTTGTGGATTGGTATCAGTGGTATTACCAAAAATAAGTGTTCAATAAAGCCTGAAAAATTAAGGGGCTGTAGTAGATAAGCTTAGATGTTAAGCTTATTGGATGAAGATAACTCATTGTAAGTTATTAAGAAAACATCAGATAAGGTTGCTTGAGTTTTTTGTACTAGAAGCAACGG
>JANYIK010000175.1 GCA_025362115.1 Methylophilaceae bacterium | reverse complement strand
AAATGCTCAAAATCAAGGACCGTCACGAGCGCGACTTTTGTTTTGGGCCTACGCACGAAGAGGTGATTACCGACATCGCGCGTAAAGAAATCAAGAGTTACAAGCAGTTACCACTCAATTTTTACCAGATTCAAACCAAGTTCCGCGATGAAATCCGCCCACGTTTTGGCGTAATGCGCGCGCGCGAGTTCTTGATGAAAGATGCGTATAGCTTTCACACCAATCATGCGAGCCTGGAACAAACCTACGCCCTCATGCGTGAGGCTTACGTCAACGTGTTCACTCGGCTGGGGTTGAAGTTCCGCGCGGTGGCAGCAGATACGGGCGCGATTGGCGGCACGGGTTCGCACGAGTTTCATGTGTTGGCGGATTCAGGAGAGGATGCGATTGCTTATTGCCCCAATTCTGACTATGCGGCCAATGTGGAAATGGCCGAGGGACTGCCCCCTGCAACGCCACGTCAAGCGCCCAGTCAGGAATTACAGAAAGTTTCTACCCCTGGGAAAAAAACTATTGAGCAAGTTTCCGAGTATCTCAACATTTCTCCAACGCAAACGGTTAAAGCTCTTTGTTTTTGGACTAATAGCAAGTTGCATATGGCTTTAGTGAGGGGAGATTACGAGATCAATGAAGTTAAACTACAAAAAGTATTAAGAGAGTTTTATAAATGGCCTGATGCTTCTTTTGAATGGGCAAAACCAGAGCAAATTGAAAGCATATTAAAGTGCAAGGTTGGCTACATTGGCCCTGTTCCAACCATTTCAACTGAGGCAACCTTAAAGCCTTTTTTGGGCGAAGGTCCTGATGGAAAGCTGCCCGGAGATGTGGCTATCTTTGCCGATTATACTGTCGTAGCTATGAATGACTTTGTTTGCGGTGCTAACGAAGCCGGATTTCATTTTTCCGGGGTCAACTGGGGGCGCGATTTGCCAGAGCCGGACTTGGTCGCCGACATCCGCAACGTGGTAGCGGGCGACGCTAGTCCTGACGGACAAGGCACATTGGAGATTTGTCGCGGCATCGAAGTCGGGCATATCTTTCAGCTTGGCAATAAGTATTCCGAGGCCATGCAGGCGACCTATCTGGATGAAAACGGTCAACACCAAAGCATGACCATGGGTTGCTACGGCATCGGCGTGTCGCGCATTGTGGGGGCGGCAATTGAGCAGGGCTGCGACGAAAAAGGCATCATTTTCCCGCTTGCCATGGCGCCTTTTACCGTGGCGATTGCAGCGATTGGCTTTGAGCGCAGTGATGCGGTACGTGAAGCCGCATTAAAGCTGCATGATGACTTGCAAGCGGCGGGCGTGGATGTGTTGCTGGATGACAGGGGCGAGCGTCCTGGTGTGATGTTTGCGGATTTGGAGCTGATAGGCATTCCGTATCGTATTACCGTGGGCGAGCGAGGCTTGAAAGAGGGCGTTGTAGAGGTTAAAGCTCGTACGGAAAGCGAATCGCAAAACATAGCGCTGACCGATATCGTGGCGCTGATAAAAGCCCAATGCGCTGGTTAATTTTGTGGTTGTTATTGCTTTCGGCAAACGCGTTTGCGGGTGCGCAGATTGAAGAGCCGCTCTCCGCCAGCGTCAAGGCTGGATTACAAAAAGCAGTTTCTGATGCCGCCGCACCACAGCTTGTATTCAGCACTCCAGCAGAAGGTGAGCGCTGGCTTATTGCGATGTCGCAACGTCTGCAAAAGCGCATTCCTGATGCAAAATTTCGCAAAACCTTCCTTACTACTGTTCACTATGAAGCCACCCGTGCAGGTCTTGATCCGCAGCTGGTCTTGGGCTTGATTCAAGTGGAAAGCGGCTTCAAAAAATACGCCGTGTCGTCTTCCGGAGCGCGTGGCTTCATGCAAGTCATGCCGTTTTGGGTGCGTGCTATCGGTGCGCCGGATCAAAATTTGTTCCATTTACGCATCAACCTGCGCTACGGCTGCACTATTCTGCGGCACTACTTAGACATCGAGAAAGGCAACCTTTTTCGAGCGCTGGGGCGCTACAACGGGAGCTTGGGGCAAGCGGTATATCCCAATATGGTAGAGGGGGCTTGGCGCAAGAATTGGCACTACGAATAATCTCATCCTCCAATGTAGGTTTGTTGGATATCTCATTGATTAAAAATAAATGTAAATAATTCACATTTTTCAGAAAAATGGGATTATTATTTCGCCCAGCAAGGTTGATGCACCTGTTCTGGGCACACGCTTTAGCTGCCAAAAGACATTGACCTGCTGTACTTTCTAATAACCTGTATGGGAGGAATGTATGTCTAAGTTAACTGCGTTGTCTGTCAGTATTGCTGTACTAGGTGGGGTGTGGGCTTATCTTGCGTTGGGTATGTTGGCCGGTTCGGTCTTGGTGTGGGCAGGTTTTATTGCCTGGGGTTGCTATTTCCACACGGGTGGCGACAGTGCCGCGCTGCAAAAAACCATTGCGGGCATGATTTATGGTGCCATCTTGGCGGGTATCGCCTTACATCTGGTGGGGAGCAACCCATTAGGCTTGCCAGCAGGTGCGGTAGCCGCAGTGTATATCGCGATTACTGTGTTCTTCTTGGTCATTGTGTCGGGTCAATCGCTACTGTCTGTGGTACCAGCTAATGTGTATGGTTATGCAGCAACTGCGGGCTTTGCGCTTTCGACCAATAATATGAACGTTACGGCTATGAATATGACCAATCCTGTGCTGGTAGTTGCAGCGTCGGTGGTGTTAGGCGCTATCTTCGGCATGCTGTCAGGTAAGCTGGCTGGTGCATTAGGCAAATAGCTTTTAAGGCAGCCAATAAAAAAACCGCCTACGGGCGGTTTTTTTATTGGCTGCTACAGTCGTGCAAGCGTTCAACAATAAACTTGCTGATAGATTCTGGCACTTGCATGCTCTCAGCGATAAAACGCGACAGCACAAGGTCGGCATTGAATTTTCCGTCCATCACCAATATCGGGGATGCCTTCTGTAGAACTCTTTGATGCTCTTCGTCATCTACTCCCAGATGGTACCAATGGTCGGTACCCTTCCAAGTCAGTGCTTTCTCATCCTCATTTTTGGCGTAGCACAGCTGAAAGCCGGAAACAATTTCTGGAGTTTCGTACCAGATATACAAATCAGAACCAGTCTGATGCGAACCAGCGTCGGTGTGGTTCGCCTTCAATTTGGCGAACGTTCTGGATCTCAACGAGCATGATTACTGACTGACGGCTTGGTCTGACACCTTGAACCCATAATAGACACCAAACTCGCCTTCCGGCTCGTGATACACAAACATCATGCCATTAGCATAGCCTAGGCCATTAAGGTGATTTTGTGAACGCAGTTTCATGGTGTTCGGCAGCGCGCATTTGCCCACAAATTTGCCTGTGAGATTGAACACCAGCACTGCCTTGTGATCCACGTCCAGCACCGCCAGCTCTTCGCCCGAGATGGCGGTGTAAGCGATGTAATGGTCGCTGATATCGTCGAATTGCACCTTGGCTGCGGCCAAGTCCAACGTGATTTCCGCAAATGGCTCGCGTTTTTCCAGTTTGACGATAAACACCTTATCGCTGCGTCCTTGCTTGGCAAAATAGCGCTGTTCGGCAGGATCGTAACTGGGCATGGTGTTCGGGTCACCAAAGGCTGGATTAAAATTGATAATTTCCAAGCGTTGTTTGGTTAGATTGCCTTCTTTATTAAGTTCTAGGGCAAAAATGCCAGTGTCAGGAGAGAAGCCTGCGCCACTGGAAATGTTGTACGTGGCTGTTTCCAAGAGATTGGTATTGGGATTGAAATAGAGCGCACGATTGTCCAAACCTTCTTGCGTAGAATTGATGTAGTTTCCCTTGAGATCAAAAGCATGAATTTCCGACTTGGAGGTGGAAATGCTGTTGCCATCCTGTATCGGCCCTAAGCCGCCATCAGCCAAGTAATAACGCTTATAATTTGGCTCATAGGCCATGGTCATGGGGCGCGAAGTGGGTTTTTTTGTGAGTGGTATTTTGATAGCCTCAACCGCTTTTTCCAGTACGGCGGCGTGGGCGTTAAATGCCACTAAACACAGACAAGAGATTAGAACTTTGATTTTCATAATTGAGAGTTTCCTAAGCTGTTTTCCTAAACTACGGTTCGGCATTGTAAGAAATTAACCGGCCTTGTTAAAGACATTTCATGGCACAAGACGTTCCACATCTATTGGTATACCTCTCCGGCCACGGGTTTGGCCATGTTTCACAAGTGGCTCCTGTGATAAATCAACTGCGCAAAACGCGTTCTAACCTACAGTTGACAGTTTGTTCGGCAGCACCGTTGCAGCAACTGCAAGCGCGGATTTCAGGTGAGTTTTTGCATATCAATGAGGCCGCCGATTTTGGTATGGTCATGGCTTCTGCCTTGGACGTACTGCCCGTGGAAAGCTTGGCGCAA
>JANYIK010000097.1 GCA_025362115.1 Methylophilaceae bacterium | reverse complement strand
TTTACGACAAGCACCGTGAGGCGCGTGGTTTGGCGAAAAAGACCGGGATTATTCTGGCGCGGATGAATCAGGCGGAAGTACCTTAAATGCGTATTCAACCCTTAACTCAAGGCGCAATTATTGATGTTGCTGAATGGGAATTCGATGCTGAGTTCGCCGTTTTCCCTCAAGGTGCACGCGCTAAAGAAGCGGTATTTTCTCCTGCGGAGTCGCCAGAGAGTTTTATTGTCCCCAACAAACGATATTTGTTTAAGCGCTCGAAGAGAAGCTACCCTGATCAGTTTTGGGGAGAAATAATTGCTTACCGAGTAGGCTGTTTATTAGGTGTGCCGGTACCCCCTGCCTTTATTGCGTGGAATTCTAAAACTGGACATTGCGCTGCGCTCATTGAGTGGTTTTATACCGATGGCAAGGAGTTGTTTGTCTTAGGCGGCGACCTACTCCAGCATATTCAAACTGGCTTTGATCGCAAAACCGGCCAGCAACACAATATGCAAGACATAATTTTGCTAATGCGAACCCTGGCTCAAAATAAGGCGTTGAGGACGGGCTGGAGGCAATGGTGGGTGGATGCTCTGTTGTTTGATGCTTTAATAGGCAATACTGATAGGCATCAGGATAATTGGGGATTGGTCTTCGATTTGGACTCTGGTTCGCTCTCACCACTCTTTGACAATGGCACAAGTTTGGGACATGAGCGCTTTCCAAGTCGAGTCCATAACTGGCATGAGCAGGAATATAGACGATACATCAGTGCCGGAACTCATCATGTCAAATGGTCGCTGGAACAGCCTTTGCTTAATGGGCATAGAGCGCTATTGGAAAAGGTTCTCACAGAATGGCCAGAAACCAAAGATATTGCGTACGCTCGGCTGAATTTTAGCCATTCTGAATTGTCTGACAGCATTGAAGACTTGCTGTCTATACATGTACAGGTTCCTCTGACTCGTGAGAGAATGTCGTTTGTTTTAAGCCTGCTTACACGTAGGCATCTGTTCTTAAGGTCACTGTTTTAATGAATCCGTTAACCAATATCGTTGAGCCTCAAAGCTTGTTGCTTACTTGGCAGCCGTCAGATGAGCAGGCACAGTCACGTACACGCCGTGTAGTAGGGGAAATTGTGTCCAATGCAAACGGGCATATTGTTTTTCGGTATTTGAATGGCACAATCGATTTCGCAGCGGCAATGCAGACTGGATTTAGGGGATTTCCTGCTTTTCGTGATGAGAAGCAAGAGTTTCATCAGGGGGTATTGGAAGTATTTATTAGGAGGCTGCCACCTCGCAACCGTGAGGACTTCGACGATTTCTTAGCACAGCATCGGCTTCCATCTCCTTTTGAGTATTCTGACATGGCTTTGCTGGCATACACGGGTGCGCGATTGCCAAGTGATGGGTTCTCATTGGTTCCGGTTTTTCGTAAGGATCAAGTTCCTTGTGATTATCTTATGGAGGTAGCAGGTCTTCGCCATGTATTTCAAGGAGATGTTGCGCGGGATATAGCAGTTGGTGACCAATTGTCTTTTGTAATAGAAGAAGGCAATCCTGTAGATCAGAATGCAATTTTAGTTGTATGTCGAAACCAGAATATTGGGTACGTTAATCGTGCAATGCGAGATACGTTCCATTATTGGTTAACGCATTGCAACATTCGGGCGACTGTTGAGCGTATTAATGGAAAGCCAGAACGGCCGCTTGTGTATGTCAGGATCAGTGTTTCCTAAGTGACCATAAGGTGTGTTTACAGCGTCAAAATGGCAATGCACAGCATCGTGTACCATGCCGCGCAACTCTGCGAGTGAATCCGCTTCGGTTACGATTGAATGCCCCAAGGCACGCGCGGTGTAGCCGCCTTCTTGCGCTTGTTCTACTAAAAATAAAATTTCATTCATGATTTGACCTTTGTGTTACCAAGAGTGCAACGCCATGATACTACAGCATGTTCTTCAAATACTTGCCCGTATAGCTCGTTTTATCCGCCGCCACTTGCTCCGGCGTGCCTTCGGCGATAATCATGCCGCCCCCATCGCCACCTTCTGGACCCAAATCCACCAGCCAATCAGCGGTTTTAATCACGTCCAGATTATGTTCGATGACTACCACAGTGTTGCCGTGATCGCGCAGGCGGTGCAGTACGTCCAATAACAACTGAATGTCGGCGAAATGCAGGCCGGTGGTGGGTTCGTCGAGGATGTACAAGGTGCGCCCAGTGTCACGTTTGGACAGTTCCAGCGCCAGCTTTACCCGTTGTGCTTCGCCTCCGGATAAGGTAGTGGCAGATTGACCCAGGGTAATGTAGCCCAAACCTACTTCCAGCAAGGTTTTGAGTTTACGTGCTACCACCGGAATGGCGTTGAAGAAATCGTGTGCTTGTTCCACGGTCATGCCTAAAATTTGGTGGATGTTTTTGCCTTTGTATTGGATTTCGAGCGTTTCGCGGTTGTAGCGCTGGCCTCGGCAACTGTCGCAGGGCACATATACATCGGGCAAAAAGTGCATTTCTACGCGCAACACACCATCGCCTTGACAAGCCTCACAGCGCCCACCCTTGACGTTGAACGAGTATCTGCCAGGGCCATAGCCACGCATACGCGATTCTTGCACGCCGGAAAATAGTTCGCGGATGGGGGTGAAAAGTCCGGTGTAGGTGGCTGGATTGGAGCGCGGGGTTCGGCCTATCGGGCTTTGATCCACATCTACCACTTTGTCGAAAAATTCCATGCCGAGTATCGCCCCGTGCGCTGCCGGTTCCGTGTTGGAGCCATACAAATGGCGTGCCACGGCGCGGTAAAGGGTATCGTTGATGAGGGTGGATTTGCCTGAGCCGGATACTCCAGTGACACACACCAGCAAACCGACGGGCAGTTTCAGCGTGACGTTTTTAAGATTATTACCGCTGGCGGCTTCCAGTTTTATCCAGCGTTTGGGGTCGGGTGCGTGGCGTTTTTTGGGGATTGAGATGGATTTTTTGCCACTCAAATACTGTCCGGTGAGCGAGTTTGCGCAGGCCTTGATTTCTGCTGGCGACCCTTGTGCGACGATATGCCCGCCGTGTTCGCCAGCGCCGGGGCCAATATCCACTACATGATCCGCCGCCATGATGGCATCCTGATCGTGTTCCACGACAATCACCGTGTTGCCAATATCTCTAAGATGCCGCAGGGTTTCCAGTAATTTCTCATTATCGCGCTGATGCAAGCCTATGGACGGTTCGTCCAGCACGTACATCACGCCGGTGAGGCCAGAGCCAATCTGGCTGGCAAGGCGGATACGCTGCGCTTCGCCACCAGATAACGTCTCCGCCGAGCGCGACAGTGAGAGATAGTCTAAACCCACATTGGTAAGGAAAGACAGGCGGTTGAGCACTTCTTTGACGATTTTGTCGGCAATGGCGAGTTTCTGGCCTTTTAGTGTAAGTGTTTCAAAAAAGTTGAGCGTTTGTTTGAGCGGCATTTCGCATACTTCGTGTACGTTTCTGCCGGCTACTTTCACATGCCGTGCTTCAAGCCGTAAGCGCGTCCCGGCGCATTCCGGGCAGGGTTTGGAGTTGAGATATTTGGCCAGCTCTTCGCGTATCATCATCGAATCGGTTTCACGGTAGCGCCTGTCCAGATTGTGCAAAATCCCTTCAAATGCGTGGTTGCGGATGGTGGGTTTGCCACGTTCGTTGAGGTAGGTGAAATCAAGCTTTTCTGCGCCGCTGCCATACAGCACCACCTGTTGAGCCTGTTCGGAGAGTTTTTCAAACGGCGTTTCCACGTCAAACTGGTAATGCGCGCCCAAACTTTGCAATAGTTGAAAATAAAAATGGTTGCGCTTGTCCCAGCTTTTAATCGCGCCAGATGCTAGCGACAAATGTGGGAAAGCCACCACGCGCTTGGGGTCGAAAAAGCTGATGTTTCCCAAGCCGTCGCACTTGGGGCAAGCCCCCATGGGATTGTTAAAGGAGAATAGGCGAGGCTCCAGTTCAGCCAGCGCGTAGCTGCAAAGCGGACACGCAAATTTGGCGGAAAACAAATGCTGGGTATTGCTATCCATCTCCACCGCCAAGGCACGGCCATCAGCCAGGCGCAGTGCGGTTTCAAACGATTCCGCCAAGCGCTGTTTGATATCCAGTTTGACCTTGACTCTATCCACCACCACATCCACATGGTGCTTGGTGGTTTTGGCCAGTTTCGGCGGATTGTCCAGCTCGTAAATCGTGCCGTCCACGCGCACCCGCACAAAGCCTTGCGCACGCAGGTCTTCAAATAACTCAATCTGCTCGCCTTTGCGGTTGGCCACGACGGGGGCGAGTATCATTAACTTGGTGTCTTCGGGCAGTGCCAGCACGGTATCCACCATTTGCGACACGGCCTGGGCTTGCAACTGGATGCCGTGTTCTGGGCATTCCGGGTCGCCCGCGCGGGCATACAGCAAGCGCAGATAATCGTGAATCTCGGTGACCGTTCCCACCGTTGAGCGCGGATTATGCGAAGTGGATTTTTGCTCAATGGAAATTGCGGGCGATAAACCCTCGATAAGATCCACGTCGGGTTTATCCATACGTGCTAAAAACTGGCGGGCGTAGGCGGATAAAGACTCCACATAACGTCTTTGGCCTTCAGCGTAGAGCGTATCAAAGGCTAGAGAGGATTTACCCGAACCGGACAGGCCGGTCACCACGATCATTTTATTGCGTGGCAAGTCCAGCGAAATGTTTTTCAGGTTGTGGGTGCGGGCACCACGAATTCGTATGCTATCCATGCGTATTTCAGTAGGGTCAGTCAACCTGCTAATATACGCAACTTCTTACCCTAAGCTCAATCAGAATTTTACTTATGTCTTCACCACACCAAACCGCAATGACCTCCCTCGAGCGCCGCGCCACAATTTCTCTGGCAACCGTGTTTGCATTACGCATGTTCGGCATGTTCTCCATCTTGCCAGTACTGGCTATCTACGCACACCAGCTCCCAGGCGGTTCCAGCCCATTTTTGATCGGCTTGGCGCTAGGCATAGACGGTCTCGCGCAAGCCTGTCTGCAAATCCCTTTTGGTTTGTTGTCCGACCGATATGGACGTAAAAAAGTTATCTATGTCGGTTTGCTGCTGTTCGCGTTGGGCAGTTTTATCGCTGCGGGTGCCAGTGATATTTACATCATCATTTTGGGGCGCTTGGTGCAAGGCACTGGTGCTATCGCTGCGGCGGTGATTGCCTTAACAGCAGACCTCACGCGCGAGGAAAGCCGCTCCAAGTCTATGGCGGCCATTGGCATGAGCATAGGCGCGACCTTTGGTTTGTCTATGGTGGCGGGGCCAGCGCTGGCTCATGTGATAGGCGTTTCCGGCATTTTTACCATGACGGGGATTCTGGCCTTGGTGGCGATGCTGGTAATCAAGTTCGCCGTACCTAATCCGGTGGTGAGCCGTGTTCATGCTGACGCGCAGACCATCCCCACGCAGATACTAGCGATTCTCAAGAACCCGGAATTACAGCGGCTGGATTTTGGTATCTTCAGCCTGCATGCGGCGATGCGGGGACTGTTTGTGGTGGTGCCACTGCTGCTGTTGAATCTGGGCGGCATGGCGGTAGAATCGCACTGGAAGGTATATTTACCCGTGATGCTCATTTCCTTTGTGGCGGTGATACCCGCCATTATCGTGGCCGAAACCAAGGGTAAAATGAAACAGGTATTCTGCGGCGCGGTAGCGTTGCTATTTGTTTCTACACTACTGATGGCGGTGTTCATCCACAATTTCACTGGTGTGGTGGCGTCTTTATTTTTGTTCTTCCTAGCGTTCAATCTGCTGGAAGCCACACTGCCTTCGCTGGTATCCAAAATTGCGCCGACTGGCAGTAAGGGTACGGCGATAGGCGTGTACAACAGCTTCCAGTTTTTTGGGCTGTTCTTGGGTGGTGCGCTGGGCGGGTTTCTAGCGCAACACGTGGGCAGCGCAGCGGTGTTTGTGTTCGCTGCCGGGTTATGCTTTGCGTGGTTGCTGTTGGCACTTTCCATGCAGGCGCCACCTTCTGTACGCACGCACATGATGGCCGTTGGCGACATTGGTGAATCGCAAGCATTGGCGCTGTCTGCGGCACTTTCCAAGATAGACGGCGTGGTCGAGGCTATCGTGATTTCAGGGCAAGGTGTAGCATACTTAAAACTGCGTTTGGGCGCGTGGGATGAGGCTGGCGCACGCAAATTATTGGATAAAAATTAAAGGGGAAATCAAATGGCATCACTCAATCGCTGCACTTTCATTGGCAACTTAGGGCGCGACCCAGAAATGCGCTACATGCCTGACGGCGGCGCGGTAGCCAACTTCTCTATCGCTTGTACCGAAAATTTCAAAGATAAATCTGGCGCAAAACAAGAAAAAACCGAATGGGTACGCATCGTCATGTTCGGCAAGCTGGGCGAGATTGCCGGGGAATACCTGAAAAAAGGTTCATCGGTGTACGTCGAAGGCCGTATGCAAACCCGCAAGTGGACCAACAAAGAAGGCCAAGAGCAATACACCACCGAGATTGTGGCAGACCGCATGCAAATGCTGGGTGGGCGTAGCGGTGGCGGTAATAGTTTTGAGGTGGCGGAAGAAGACCAATCAGCTCCACAAAGTTCGCCACGTTCAGCCACCAGCCAGCCAGCGGGTGGTTCAATCAATGAAATGGATGATGACATTCCGTTCTAGGGGCTGCCGCTGATGCATGACGCTGACGATACCGAGCAACTTCGTCTCAAAGAGCTAAAGTCTTTCGGGGTGCTTGATACTTTGCCGGAAGCCGATTTTGACCGGTTGACGCGGCTGGTGGCACGCATTTGCAATGTTCCCATCGCGATGGTGAGCTTGGTGGATGGTGAACGTCAGTGGTTCAAGTCATCGGTCGGGCTAGACGTGAGAGAGACCGACAGAAACATTTCCTTTTGTACTCACGCCATTCAGGGCGCTGAGTTGTTTGTGGTGCCAGACGCGCAATCTGATGTGCGCTTTTCCAGCAGTCCTCTAGTCACAGGCGAGCCGCACATCCGTTTTTATGCGGGCGTACCGTTAATTTCAAACGGTTACGCACTTGGCGCATTGTGTGCCGTAGATCATGTTCCCCGTACCCTGACCGAACAGCAAAAAGAGGCGCTGCAATTGCTAGCCGCGCAGGTAATGATGCAGCTTGAATTGCGTCGTCAGTCAGGCAGCCCTGCATCAGAGTTTGTACCCGACTATGAAGTCGAAACTTTGTTTGCGTTGTCGCGCACCAATCGCGCATACAAAATGCTGTTGAGCTGCAATGAGGCGATGATACGAACGCAGGAAGAAGATGCTTTACTTCACGCTATTTGTCGCCTCATTGTGGAGGTGGGCGGTTATCGCATGGCATGGGTGGGGTACGCGCAGGATGATGACAACAAATCTATTCTGCCTATGGCACATTATGGGCGAGGCGGAGACCTCATTGAGCAGGCAAATTTAAGCTGGTCTGAGCATCAACCTAAAGGGCGGGGGCCGGCCGGACGTTGCATTCGCAGTGGTCAACCTGTGGTGAGTGCAGATATCACACAAGACCCTACTTATCCGATATTAGAGCTTGCATTGCAGCAGGGTTTTCATGGGATGGCGTCATTGCCGTTGCGCTACCAGGGTAGGGTGATGGGTGCGTTGATGCTGTATTCAGCTGACGTGCTGCATATGCCTCAACAAGAGCTTTCTTTGTTGCAGCAAATGGCGGACGACTTAACTTTCGGCATCATGAATATCCGCGCTCAACAAGAGCAGCGGCGCATTCAGCTAGCGATGGCTAAAGTGGCGGCCATGGTTTCTGTAGGAGATGGCACTGACATCTTCCAGCAATTGGCGCTCAACATGGTGGAGGCGCTCGGCGCAGATGGCGGAGCGATTGCCAGACTTGCGCCAGAAGGTGTGCCTACCACCGCACATACGATGGCCGCCGTGCTGGATGGCAAGTTGATTGATAATTTTGACTATGCGTTGGAAGGGACGCCTTGTAACGAGTTGATCAAGAACGAAGAGTGTTTGGTGCCGATTGCTGCCAGCGTACGCTACCCACAAGATATTTTGTTCGGCCAGCTTGGGGTGGAAGCCTATGCGTGCGTGCGTATTCGCAATGCCAAATTTGAGCTGATAGGCATAGCCAGCGTTTTCTTCCGTCGCCCTTTGCAGCGCTCAGAAGCGATTATCGCAACCCTTAAAATCTTTGCTACACGCGCTGCTGCTGAAATAGAGCGGCAGACCACTGAAGCTGAAATCCAGCATCTGGCTTTTTACGACAGCCTCACTCAATTACCTAATCGCCAGCTATTACACGATCGTTTACAACAGGCTCTGCTGGTGAGTGGACGCAACAAGCGTCTAGGTGCGGTGTTGTTCATAGATTTAGACAACTTCAAGGCTCTCAACGATACTTTGGGACACGATGTCGGCGATTTATTGTTGCAACAAGTGGCTGCGCGGCTCAATTTATGTGTGCGTGAAAGCGACACCGTGGCACGTTTGGGTGGCGATGAATTCGTATTGTTGCTTGAGGAGATCAGCGATGTCGCCGAAGAGGCCGCTACCCACGCACGGATAGTGGGAGAGAAAATTCTGGCTGGCTTTAGCGCACCTTATGTGTTGGGTGCACATGAACACCACTGCACACCCAGTATAGGGATTACTTTGTTTGGTGATCAAGCCGGCAGTGTGGATGATGTTCTGAAAAACGCGGATATGGCGATGTACCAAGCCAAAAACGCGGGACGCAATGCTTTGCGCTTCTTTGAGCCCGCTATGCAAGCCGCTATTTCTCTGCGTGTCGCCACCGAGAAGGGTCTGCATCAAGCGCTGCAGAAAAATCAGTTTGTGCTGCATTTCCAGCCGCAATTAGATGACGAGGGCAAATTGCAGAGTGCAGAAGCGCTGGTGCGTTGGCAGCATCCAGAAAATGGAGAGATTCTGCCCGCCACCTTTATTGCGCTGGCCGAGGAAACCGGTCTTATCAGCGATATTGGCCAGTGGGTATTGCAAGCGGCTTGCACCAAATTGGCGGAATGGGCAGAGCAAGAGGATCTGGCGCATATCAACCTGTCCGTCAATGTCAGTCCGCGTCAATTTCACCACCCCGATTTTTTAGCGCAGGTGTTAACTAGCCTGAAATCAACCGGCGCTAATCCCCATCGGTTGAAGTTGGAGTTGACCGAAGGTTTGCTGGTAGATAACGTAGAAGATACCATCGCCAAAATGGAATCACTCAAGGCCGAGGGCGTGAGTTTTTCGCTGGATGATTTTGGTACGGGCTATTCTTCGCTGGCTTATTTGAAGCGGCTACCGCTGAGCCAGCTCAAAATAGACCAGTTCTTCGTCAAAGACTTGCTGACTAATGCAAATAACAGCGCCATTATTCGCACCATTATTGCGCTGGGATATAGCCTAGGCTTACAAGTGATGGCCGAAGGGGTGGAAAGCAAATCACAGCGCGAATATCTTAAGCGTCTAAGTTGCTATGCCTACCAAGGCTTTTTCTTGAGTCCTCCTTTACCTGTTGATGAATTTGAAGCTTTTGTGCGGGATATGCTAGCTTCAACCTCTTGATATTGTGTGCATAAACTCAATATAGCAACTGTTCGGGTATAATCCCGTTCTTTCAAGAGGTCTCCGTTATGCCAATTTACGAATATCGCTGCGCCAGTTGTGGCGTTGAAAAAGAATTGCTGCGTAAAATCAACGACGCACCGCTCACCACTTGCCCCGATTGCGGCAAAGAGTCGTTTGAAAAACAAGTTTCCGCTGCTGGGTTCCAATTGAAGGGGAGTGGCTGGTACGCCAGTGACTTCAAAGGAGGCAATAAGCCCGCAAGCAAAGAGACTGCAAGCAAAGAAACTGCAAGCAAAGAAACTGCAAGTGAAGCTTCTGCGCCCGCTGCTGTTTGCAATCCCGGCTGTGCCTGCCACTAAGTGTATCCATTCATGAAGCGCTATTTCATTACCGGTTTGCTGGTTCTTGTACCACTAGTCATCACCGTTTGGGTGCTGAAAACGCTCATTGGTGTATTAGACCAATCCCTGTTGCTGCTTCCACCCGCTTGGCGGCCAGATACTCTTTTGGGAGTGGATATCCCCGGTTTTGGCGTATTTTTGACGTTGTTTATCGTGTTGTTTACGGGCTTGGTCGCTGCCAATATATTAGGCAAGCGTTTACTGGTGGTGTGGGAAGCCATGCTGTCGCATGTACCGGTGGTGAAATCCATCTACGCCAGCGTCAAACAAGTGTCCGACACTTTGTTTTCCGATTCCGGTAATGCTTTCCGCAAAGCGTTGCTAGTGCAGTACCCGCGTGAAGGAAGCTGGACCATCGCGTTCCAGACTGGTCAGCCTGGCGGCGACGTGGCAAACCATCTTAAAGGTGACTACATCAGCGTCTATGTTCCTACCACGCCTAACCCGACATCAGGCTTCTTCTTGATGATGCACGCCAACGATGTCATCGAACTGGACATGAGTGTGGACGAAGCTTTGAAATATATTATCTCGATGGGGGTTGTGTCACCCAAAACCGTAAATCAGTAGTCCATTTTTAATCCTTCTTTCCAACATTTAGAAAACTATGCGCACTCACTACTGTGGCGAACTCAATAGCCAACATATAGCTCAAACCGTTACCTTATGCGGCTGGGCGCACCGTCGTCGTGACCACGGCGGGGTGATTTTTATTGATTTGCGTGATCGTACCGGTATGTCGCAAATCGTGATTGACCCCGATACCGCTGCAGCCTTCGCCAACGCCGAAACCGTGCGTAACGAATTTGTGTTGAAAGTGGTGTGCAAAGTGCGCGCCCGCCCTGAGGGCACGGTCAACCCCAACATCCCCACCGGTGAAGTGGAAATGCTGGCAAGTGAGATTGAAATCCTCAATCCCTCGCTCACGCCGCCATTCATGCTGGATGACGATAATTTGAGCGAGACGGTACGCTTGGAGCACCGCTACATTGATTTGCGCCGTCCCGCGATGCAAAAGAACATGATGCTGCGTTATCGCGTCTCCAAAACCTTGCGCGATTTTCTCGACGTGAACGGCTTTATCGAAGTCGAAACCCCCATGTTGACGCGCTCGACCCCAGAAGGCGCACGGGATTATCTGGTGCCATCGCGAGTCCATGCTGGCATGTTCTTCGCGCTACCGCAGTCACCGCAACTGTTCAAGCAGTTGTTGATGGTGGCAGGTTTTGACCGCTATTTCCAAATCGTAAAATGCTTCCGCGATGAAG
This sequence comes from Methylophilaceae bacterium, assembly GCA_025362115.1. Lineage (GTDB taxonomy): Bacteria > Pseudomonadota > Gammaproteobacteria > Burkholderiales > Methylophilaceae > CAILHX01. Next base: position 13,524 of record JANYIK010000097.1, on the reverse strand, counting down.
ATTTACGCGCCGACCGCCAGCCCGAATTCACGCAGGTGGACATTGAAACTTCGTTCATGAGTGAAGAGCAAATCATGAATATCGTCGAGGAAATGATTCGCCAGATGTTCAAGAGTGTCCAAGCCGTGGAATTACCCGCGGCTTTCCCCAGAATCACCTTCGCCGAAGCCATGAATAAGTATGGTTCCGACAAGCCTGATATGCGCGTGACCTTGGAAATCACCGAACTTTCTGACGTGATGAAGGGCGTGGATTTTAAGGTATTTTCTGGTGCTGCCAACATGGAGGGTGGTCGTGTTGCCGCCCTGCGTGTACCCAACGGCGCGGCGATTAGTCGTAGCGAGATTGATGCTTACACCGAGTTCGTCAAGATTTACGGGGCTAAAGGTCTGGCTTACATCAAGATCAATGACATCACCCAACTCAACGAAACCGGACTGCAAAGCCCGATTGTAAAAAACATCCACGTCAAGGCATTGCAAGCCATCATAGACCGCACCGGCGCACAAAACGGTGACATCGTGTTCTTCGGCGCGGATAAAACCAAAGTGGTCAACGAAGCGCTGGGCGCATTACGCACCAAAGTCGGCCACGAAAAAGGCCATGTGGATGGCCGTGCTTGGGCACCTCTGTGGGTGGTGGATTTTCCCATGTTTGAACACGACGAAGAGAATAACCGTTGGGCTGCACTGCATCACCCGTTCACCGCGCCCAAGGATGGTCACGAAGACCTGCTCACCAGCAACCCCGGTGCCGCGCTTTCTAAAGCCTACGACATGGTGCTGAATGGCTGGGAAGTAGGTGGTGGCTCAGTGCGTATCCACAACCAAGCCGTGCAATCCAAGGTGTTCGACGCGCTCAACATCAGCAAGGAAGAAGCGCAGGAGAAATTTGGTTTCCTGCTGGAAGCTCTACAATACGGCGCCCCTCCTCACGGCGGCTTGGCCTTTGGTTTAGACCGTTTGGTGACGCTGATGGCAGGTGCAGAATCCATCCGCGACGTGATTGCCTTCCCCAAGACGCAGCGTGCGCAGTGTTTGTTGGCTAAAGCGCCGAACGAGGTGGATGAGAAGCAGTTGCGGGAATTGCATATCCGCATCCGTCAGCAGAATACTGCAGGGTAGTCTTGAAAGAAAAGGGACTTATATACTTAACTTCCTGGGAGTGGAAAATGTGGTTCGATACATTCTCCGTTCGTATCCTTCGATATAGCGGCTTCGCCGCTTACTCAGGACGAACGGAGAACACTCACCACGAACGGGGGATTCTATGGTTTAAGAAAGTTAAGTATATAAGTCCCAAAGAAAACGGGTTGCAAAGTAAGACTTTGCAACCCGTTTTCTTTCAGCGTAACGTCCACATTGAGAACGAGCGACTATTTTGCCACTTGCTTCTCGCGAATCTCATCCAGAGTCTTGCAGTCTATGCACAGTGTGGCGGTAGGGCGCGCTTCTAGGCGCTTCAAGCCAATCTCTACGCCGCAGCTTTCGCAGTAGCCATATTCGTTTCCGCTAATCTTAGCCAGGGTTTCTTCAATCTTCTTGATGAGTTTGCGTTCACGATCACGATTGCGTAGTTCCAAAGTCATGTCAGACTCTTGGCTGGCACGGTCGTTGGGGTCGGCGAACATGGTGACTTCGTCCTGCATGGTATGCACGGTGCGGTCTATGTCCTGCGACAATTCACCTTTCCAAGCATTGAGGATTTTGCGAAAATGTTCGCGCTGTTGCTCATTCATGTACTCCTCATCGGCTTTGGGCTGATAAGGTGTAAAGTGGGTTTTTACATCGGACATAGTATGATTTCAGGCTCCCAAAAACAGGGAGTTTTTTCTTCAAAAACAACGAAGGCGAAAGTGTATAGAGGAATGCAAAATAAATCCAGCACCAAGTTGGTCGCGCTGTTATTTGATGTGGATGGCACGCTGGCTGACACCGAGCGTGACGCGCACCTTCCTGCCTTCAATTTGGCCTTTGCCGAATTTGGTCTTGATTGGTATTGGGATGCGGTTTTATATGGTGACTTGTTGCGTGTGACTGGGGGCAAGGAGCGTCTGCGCCACTATGTGCAACGGTTTCACCCGGATAATCAGCCATCAGATGACTTTCTGGCAACTTTGCATCAAGCCAAAACCAAGCACTACAACGATATGCTCAGCCAAGGGAGCATCCCGCTGCGGCCTGGCGTGAAACGTTTGTTGCTGGAAGCCAGAAGTGCTGGCCTACGCTTGGCTATCGTTACCACTACCTCGCCCGAGAACGTCATGGCCTTGCTACGCTATAGCTTGGCTGAGGACGCACACACTTGGTTTGAGGTGATTGCCGCAGGCGATGTGGTGCCAGTGAAAAAACCTGCACCTGATATTTATCTATGGGCGCTGAGAGAGTTGAAGCTGGATGCAAGACAATGCTTAGCGTTTGAAGATTCTGAGAATGGCCTGAAGTCGTCTATGGGTGCGGGGGTTAACACCATTATCACGCTGAACGATTACAGCGCCGCCCATAATTTTTCGGGTGCGGCTTTAGTATTGAGCGATTTGGGAGAACCCAACCTACCCTTCACCGCTTACGAGGGCGACACCTTAGGCCACAGTTACGTGGACGTTGCCATGCTAAACGCTAGCTTCGCGCCATTCTAAGGCTTCCAGCGTATTTTCCAGCAATGTCACCACTGTCATCGGCCCCACGCCGCCTGGCACTGGGGTAATCCACGCAGCACGTTGTCTGGCGATTTCAAAATCCACGTCACCGCAAATTTTGCCGTTCGCCAGCCGGTTGATGCCCACGTCCACCACAATCGCGCTTTCGCGTACCCATTCGCCCTTGACTAGGCCTGGATTACCTGCGGCTACTACCAACAATTCTGCTCGTCCAACTTCAGCCGCCAGATCACGCGTCATGCGATGGCACACTGTGGTAGTGCAGCCCGCTAACAGTAATTCCAGCGCCATAGGCCGCCCAACGATATTTGACGCGCCCACTACCACCGCATTCAATCCCTTAATCTCTAAGCCCGTGGCTGCCAGCATAGTCATTATGCCTTTTGGGGTACAAGGTCGTAACAAAGGCATACGCTGCGCCAGACGGCCTATGTTGTAGGGATGGAAACCATCTACGTCTTTGTGTGGATCTATGCGTTCGATGACTTGCGTGGCATCCATGTGTGCAGGCAGCGGTAGTTGCACCAAAATGCCGTCCACATTTGCATCAGAATTCAGCGTATCTATCAGTTCCAGCAAGGTATTCAGCGTAGCGTCGGCAGGCAAATCATAAGCCAGCGAGCGCAAGCCAATTGCTTCGCAGCTTTGACGTTTTTTGCTCACATAAATGCTCGATGCTGGATCGGCACCTACCAGCACCACCGCTAAGCAAGGCGCGCGCTTGCCTTTTGCTAAACGCTGGGCGATACGCGTTTTCAAAGTCGCCAACAGGTTCTCAGAAATTGCCTTACCATCAATCAGCTGTGCTGTCATAAATTCGCTAGAAGCCCGTGTAAATGGGAGATTTTAACAGATTAAAATTGACGGCAAGCGCCGTTTTGGCTATAGTGAGCGCCCTTCGGGGTGTAGCGTAGTCTGGTAGCGCGCCTGCTTTGGGAGCAGGATGTCGGGAGTTCGAATCTCTCCACCCCGACCAGATTTTTATCTTTGTCCGACATCTCTGCCCGTAGCTCAACCGGATAGAGCACCAGCCTTCTAAGCTGGGGGTTGCAGGTTCGATTCCTGTCGGGCAGGCCAATTATGTGGTCAAGTTTTAGTTTTAATGGTGGCCGTAGCTCAGTTGGTAGAGTCCAGGATTGTGATTCCTGTTGTCGTGGGTTCGAGCCCCATCGGCCACCCCTTCCACCCTTTATTTATCCGCATATTCAAGATACTCCTCAAGACATCCCCTTAGACTTCATCGGGTCTTGGCACCAATTCCTAGCTTGCCCATGCTCGTTGCTTAGTTTCTGGCTATAATCCAAACACTAAATCAAGGAGAATTAAATGGCGCTTTCTATTTTCCGCACCAAACCCGTCGCCCCCCACGCGCATACTGGACTTAGGAAGTGCTTAACCGCATTTGACTTGGCGCTATTGGGCATAGGCTGCGCCATCGGTACGGGGATTTTTGTGCTGACGGGTCTTGCCGCAGCTACCCAATCCGGGCCCGCCGTCGTGCTTTCGTTTGTGTTTGCCGGTATTGCCTCGGCATTTGCAGCGCTGGCCTATGCGGAGCTGGCTGCCTCGATTGGTGGTTCGGGGAGTGCCTATGGATACAGCTACGTGGCATTTGGCGAGTTTATTGCCTGGTTGATGGGCTGGATGCTATTGCTGGAATATGGGGTTGGCGCCGCCGCCGTAGCTAATGGCTGGGCGGGCTATTTTGTGCATACCTTGGGTAGTTTCGGCTTGCAATTACCAGAGCATCTCACCAAGGCTCCCATGATGGGCGGGACGATCAATCTGCCGGCCTTCGCGATTATCTGGGTGCTCACTATTTTGTTGATGGTGGGGGTAAAAGAAAGCGCAAAGGTCAACAACATTATCGTGATCATCAAGCTTTCCACCATCGCGATTTTTCTTGCATTGGCGGTGGGTCACATCAATAGCGCCAACTGGCATCCTTTTACACCGTTTGGTTGGTTTCAAAGTCTCGGGAATGACAAAAATATTGGTGTGTTGGCGGGAGCCTCAACGGTGTTTTTTGCCTATTTTGGATTTGACGCGGTTTCGACAGCGGCGGAGGAATGCAAAAATCCTCAGCGCGATTTACCTATTGGCCTCATCGCTTCGCTCGTGTTTTGCACGGTTATTTACATCATCGTGTCTGGCACACTCACAGGCATCGTTCCTTACACCGAATTAAACACGCCATCGCCCGTTGCCTATGCGCTTTCAAAGCTGGGGTATGGCTGGTCTTCTACTTTAGTGGCCACGGGAGTTCTAGCTGGGTTGATTACTGTATTGCTCGTGCTGCTGTACGGACTTACTCGCATTTTGTTTGCAATGAGTCGCGATGGTCTGATCTCGCCCATTTTTTCCGAGGTTAACCCGGATCGGCAAACACCGAGCAAAATCATTCTCATGTGCGGGGTCGTAGTCTCGATTGTGGCGGGGTTTATTCCTTTGGGAGAATTGGCCGAAACCGTGAACATTGGTACTTTGGCAAGTTTTGTGATGGTATGTGTGGGTGTGATGCGCCTGCGGAAAACTCACCCGGATTTGGAACGCCCATTCAGGAATCCATGGAATCCGCTGATTCCGGTATTGGGTGTTGTGTCATGCGGTTCGCTGATGTACTTTCTGCCCGCGACCACTTGGCATCGCTTCGGTTTGTGGTTGGTTGCTGGCGTTGTGTTCTACTTTGCTTACTCCATGCGCCATAGCAAGCTGGCAAAATAGCAACAAAAAAGCCAGCGTAAGCTGGCTTTTTCTTTACATCTTTAGTGCTACGTTTACTTCTGCGCCAACACCCATTCAACCAAGGTCTTGATGTCAGCATCGCTCACTTTTGGGCTGTTTGCTGGCATAGGTACTGGGCCCCATGCGCCGCTGCCACCCTTAGATACTTTGGCAACCAGCTTGGCTTCTGCATCTGCTTGGCCTTTGTACTTGGCAGCCACGTCTTTATAGGCTGGGCCTAATACTTTTTTGTCTACACTGTGGCACAGCAAGCAGCCGCTCTTTTGTGCCAAGGCTTTACCAGCTGCGTCATCCACTGCACCCACTTGAGTCGCCGCCAGCAATGCACCAGCAGCCACCAACATTGTTAAAACTTTCATACTTAACTCCTTGAATAGTAATAAAGATTATAAAATTCTAAAAGGCAGGCCATCATAACCATTTTTAGCTAAATTGAAAAGAGAATTTAAGCTAATTCGGTCAGTAACACCTCTAATTGGTGGATGACTGGCAAACACTCAACGCCGCGGCACACCCAAGCGTTGACCTGATTTTCAACAGGTTTATCTAATGCCGCAAACCCAGTGTTGACACTGTTTAACAAGGTGATGACTATGCACTGCGGCAAGCATTTTGTCGATAGCGCATGAGACCATACTGCCAACTCTTTTGGTTCGCCGCGCAGAATCACTACGGTTGGTGGCTTCAGCCATTCTTGTAGTGCGCAAAGTAAGCTGGGACAGGCCGCAGGATTGCCGTTAATGGCCTCACCAAAAGCAAACAGTGTGCGTTCAGCGGCGCTTAGGTAACGCACTTCGCCCAACACGTACCCCAATCGCTGCAAAGCAAACGTAGCGATGCCATTGCCGGACGGAATCGCGTTATCAAATGGCGATTTAGGGCGCTGGATGAGGGCTTCGTGATTGTGGCTAGTGAAGAAAAATCCACCGTTTTGGACATCTTCAAAATTAGCTAGTAAAGCCTCTGCCAAGCTCACAGCAAAGTCCAAATCAGCTTGCCGATATTCAGCTTGTAGCAAATCTAATAGAGCATTTAATAAAAATGCATAGTCGTCCAAGTAACCATTAAATCGGGCTTGGCCGTCTTTGTAGCACGCTAACAAATGTCCGCTTTTCCATAGATTCTCGCGCACAAAGTCCACAGCTTTCTGCGCAGTCTTGATCCATTCTGGGCGATTAAATGCGCGCCCGGCTTTGCTTAAGCCCTGAATCAACAGGGCATTCCAACTGGTGAGGATTTTTTCGTCACGGCCCGGCGGAATGCGTTGTTCGCGTACGTTTAATAGGGTTTCTCGCGCCTGATTCAAGTGTGGCGCACTGTCGTCTGTGCCTTTGACGCATAAATGCCAAAACTCATGTTCAAAGTTAGGTGCGTTGTACAAGCCATAGTGCGTGGCAAATTGCGGATAAATCTCAGCGGGCAACAGCGCTTTTATTTCATCGGTTTGCCACACGTAATACTTGCCTTCCACACCTTCAGAATCTGCGTCCAGCGCAGCATAGAATGCGCCACCGCTGTCTTGCATATCGCGTAGTAGCCAGTTGATGGAGTCCTCTACCACCTCTTGCCAGCGGACATCTCCTGTCAACAACCAACCATCGCTATACAAACTCAATAGTTGACCGTTGTCGTAGAGCATTTTCTCAAAATGTGGAATTTCCCAGCGTTCGTCCACACTGTAACGACAAAAACCGCCCGCTAAGTGATCGTAAATGCCACCTGCCGCAATCGCCGTCAGCGTTTTGTGCATCATGTGCCGCGCGTTGCCGTCACCAGTGGCGGCCAGTCGCATGAACAGCACCCAGTCCGGCGCGTTGGGGAATTTAGGGGCGCTGCCAAAGCCACCATGAGTGGAATCAAAAGCGGTGGTAAGTTGCTCCACGGCAGTTTCGATTGGCGCGTCACTCAAAGTCTGCGTGGCGCTGCCCGTGCGCTGATTAAGAGCAGCGACAAGCTGATGACCTTGCGCCGCGATGTCGGCTTTGCGCTCGTGATATGCTTCTGCTACCTTTTCAATCAAGCCAGAAAACCCCGGTAACCCGTAGCGCGGCATGGGCGGGAAATAAGTGCCGCCGTAGAACGGTAATTGCTCTGGTGTTAGAAATATGGTGAGCGGCCAACCCCCTGTGCGCTGGGTCATCACCGAATGCGCGGTCTGATAGATTTGGTCTATGTCTGGACGTTCCTCGCGGTCTACTTTGATATTGATGAAGTGCGCGTTCATCACTGCGGCGGTGGCGCTATCTTCAAACGATTCGTGTGCCATGACATGACACCAGTGGCAGGCAGAGTAGCCCACCGAAAGCAGAATAGGTTTGTCTTGTTGCTTGGCTAAAGCCAGCGCTTCTTCGCCCCAGGGATACCATTCCACAGGATTTTCGGCGTGTTGTAGCAGGTAAGGGCTGGTTTCCTGAGCCAGCTTATTCATCAGCTTTTAACGCTTTGGGTACTGGAGCATTGGGCGGTAACTGGCTGCTGCCATATTTCTCGAACTGCTTGTATTCGTAAAGTTTGGCGTACTTCAGAAAAGCGTAAAAAGCACCAGAAAATGAGACGATGAACCCTGCCCAACCGTTGACGAAATTGCGCTTAAAAATATAGCTGCGGATAAATGCAAATGGGGGATACACCACCATGCGCCAAGGGTTGGCGCTATGCTTTTTAGCTACTTTATCTACTACCAAACCAGTGGAATAGCTGTTTATTTTCTCTACTTTGGTATGAATGTCCACCTCACCAAAATGGTAGAAAGGTGCTTTTAAGCGCCCGATGCGACCATCCACTTGGGGTGCCGCGTGAACCGGCATCATGCTCATGCGACCTTTTTGCTTATTGAACAGACGCAAAAAATAATTCATCCGTACATACGGGCTGTTCATGCGCCAGAACATCTGCTCCTGACGCGGAATGGTGTAACCGTCACATTCAAGCGGCTTCTCAAGCAAAGCGTGGATTTCCGCTTGTAATGTCTCGGTTAGTGCTTCGTCTGCGTCCAGCAACAATACCCATTGGTGTGAGGTGTGCTCCAGCGCCATTTGTTTTTGTGCGCCATAACCCTGGAAGACATGCTGGAAAGTGCGGCAATTGTAGCTTTCAGCGATTTTGAGTGTATCGTCCGTGCTGAAGGAATCCAGCACCACAATCTCATCCGCCCACTTCACGCTTTCCAGCAGTGCGGGCAGGGTATGTGCATTATTAAAAGTGGTGATAAAAACCGAGAGGGGAATCGTCATAGTGTGCTTCTTTTCGCCTGCCAAAACGCTAAATTTACTGCAATCAACCGCCAAGTAACAAACGACACAAGGTGAGCGCCACTCCCCACTGATCCTGTCTCTATTCTTTGGAAACTATGCGTAGTCTCTATGCTGCCAGTTTTTGGCTAGCAAGCCAATTGGCATCATGCCTTATTCCTAGCTACAAGCAAATAGGTTATACTCAAACGCTATAAAAACAACCCCTAACGCGTATGTCGCTTCACCACATTTATGACTTGTTGGGCTTAATCTCAGTCTTGGCACTCATGACTTTTGTCTTGACTGGTTGGGGGCGTCTCGCGCTACGTTGGATTGGGCTACCCAGCCCTGGCACAATCAACACTCTCGATATTTGGGTTGGATTCTCATTAGTTGTAGGGCTAGTGGAATTATTTCATTTCATGTTGCCAATTGATTGGCGAGTTGGATTAGTGATCGCAACCATCGGCATTACCAGTACGTTGATGTTTGATCAAGAAGCATGGAGACAGCGCAAAGCCGACACTCATCAATTTTTCCAGCATCGCCCTTGGGTCGCACTCATATTGATTGCCGGATTAATAGGATTTTGTTCCGCAGCAATGCTGGCACCGCATATTTACGATCAGGGATTGTATTACTTTACTACCCTAAAATGGCTCAATTTGTTCCCAACCGTCCCCGGTTTGGGAAATCTTCATGGACGCTTGGCGTTCAATCAAAGCTACTTTGGCTTCGCCGCATTGCTCAATATGGCACCGCTCTGGGGCAGAGGATATGCAGCGAGCGGCTTATTTCTTTTGTTTTTAACCTACGCTAGCGTGTTGGAAGCAAAACTGCACCAGTGTCGTGCAGGGATGTGGTTGCTGGTAATGATCTTTCTTGCGCTAGCTTCTGTGACAAAACAGCTCCCATTTCAGTCGCCGGATCGTATTTTTACTTTTTTACAAGTCATCATTTTTCTGACCGTATTGCAGATTTTTCGATTAAAAGACGATCAAGTCACGGCAATGAGCCGTTATGGTATCGCGCTCTTATTTCTGTGCCTGACTGCATTTACTATCAAACTCTCCGCTGCGGCTTACTCATTGATGAGCATCGTGATAGTTCTCCCACAGTTATTGAGGATATTTGAGCAGCAGAAAAAAAGCATGATGACTAAAATTTTATTGATATGCACCGCTATTGTTGCAGTTCATCTTTTACGCGGTTATCTTCTCTCTGGTGCGCCTTTCTATCCCAGCCCCTTTGGTGCGTGGAGTTTTGATTGGGCGATGCCAATTAAAACTATCCAAGATGATGCCCTACTAACTTTCAGCTTTGCCAAGGAGACGAAATTTCCAGCGGGCTGGGAATGGTTTATCCCTTGGTTAAAACACCGCGAACTGTTCCTTTTGCCTATTGGTTTTGCAGTACTCATGACAATTTTTGACCTAGGATTGAGTTTATTGTACCGGTCAAAAATCCAGCTAAACAAATTCTACTTACTTCATCTGCCTTTACTCGCTACGTTGGTGTTTTGGGTTGTTACTGCACCGCTCCCCAGATTTATTGAGTTAATACCGACATTAATGCTTATTTTATCCGGGTGGCTGTTGATTTGCCGTCTGCAAGATATTGGATTTAGATATTGTCCAAATTGGCTGATTGCGCCTAACAAGTTAGTCGTGAACACGTTTTTACAGGGATTTCTTTGCATTGCTGTAGCTTTTATGACGATAAAGCTGGTGCTAATAAAACAACACACTTTTTCAGGTTGGCAAGACATCCCCTCGGTTTCCACCGAAGTTAAAATTACCCAGTCTGGCTTGCGGGTTCATTTGCCAAACACAAACACGGGAGAACTGTGCTGGAACGAACCTCTGCCGTGTACTCCGTATTTCAATGAAAAATTACGCTTGCGAACCGACCCAAAGAACAATCCCAATGACCTAAGTTCCGGCTTTTCGGTAGTAAAAAGATAGAAGTTAACGGCTTCTATTTATCTGCACGCATAGTTAACTGCATTCGTACTCTTGCGGAATGGATCGACCAAAGCATCGGAATACTCTCCATTGATGAGTCTTTGTTTAGGGAGAAAGTGTTTGCGAAAAAACCTGCTGAATTCCGCAATTTTATTTCCACGATCAGTCAATTTGACGCAACCTTTTTCAATCAAGATAGTGCCAGATTGCTGCTGCTCCGTCAGTCTAATGTCAACTAATCGGTGTTCCTTGACATACTCTTTGGTGAATATGTCTTCAAAACTAGCTAACTTGATGCCACCACCACGCTGCTGAATTTTTTCAAGGATATAAAAAGAAAGTGAGCGGTCAATAACGGTAGGAAGTGAAATGGCAAAGACATAGGCTAGCAAGAACCAAATAACGCATAACTGGGCTTTTTCAAAGCCAGTGAACACCGATTGTCGATTCCAAGCCAGCAGCATTCCAGCAGAAACCACAGTGGCGATCAGGCCGTCCTCTATGGCACTATAAAGTAAGACATTTACTCTAAAAAATGCGACGTGAAGCCAATAGATGCCAATGAGCAATACCAAAAAGATCAATGTCATTCCTAGGGCTTTGACAGTTTTCACTTATTAAAAACCAGTTTCTTGTTGCTAAAGTAACTCAAGATCACTTGCAATCCTGTTGCCAATAAAAATCCAAGCTTATAGTCTAAGCCAAAATTGTCGCTCCAAATATACAAAATCACGCCGTGCAAGACTGCAATGACGGCGTACAAGGAGCCAAATTTTGTTGCTTGCCGCGTGATCGACTCGGTGTGTTCTACAAATACAAAATAGCGATTTCCAAAAAATGATGCGGTAATTCCAAATAAAGCGGCGACCATGTTTGCCAGCCCTGCTGAGTAAAAATATAACACTTTGAGATTAAAGTATAAAATTGAAAAGTGGATGGCCGTAGCTATTAGTCCGTTCATTGTGTATCGAATAATTTGCGCGACATCCAGGCTGTTAGTGCTGATCTTGTGTTTGTGCATGTGCAATGGATTCAATGAAGTCCTGGTGAGGTACTTTTATTCCTAAACTACTTCGTATCACTCCGGTCAGCATAAGCATTACCAAGGTGAGAGCGCCTGTTTGCAGAAATACAAGCAGCAGGATGCCCACGACTACTGAGAACCATCCGGGCGTAGCAAATCCCAGTACTTTAAGCACTAAAGCTACGAAGCTACCAACAACCGCTAATGCAGCAACAATGGAACAAGCAATACCTACACGCACCAGTACATCCTCGGCAAAAATCATCAGCCCCTTAAATCCATGCAGTGCCAAACTGACGAAGTTCATTTTGCTTTTACCCGCATATCTAGCGCCGCGATCCAGGGAGCAAGTGACTATTCGCAACTTGGAAATCAGTACACAGCCAGCCACATGTGTCCAAAGCTCTTGCATAAACGCAAGCCGCTTTACTGCTACTGGCTTTAATGCCATGAAGTTACCAAAACTGATTTTTTGTCCGGTCAGGGTATTAAAAAGCCATTTGTAAACAAAGTAAAAAATCCGAAAACGCAAAGTCTCTACCCTGCTTTTGCGCTGCGCGACAACTACGTCAACCTCAGGCGCTTCAAGCAGTTGCAATAACGGTCTGATGGTCTGAGGCATATCTTCACCATCGGAATCCATCACAACCACGTTACTATTGGGAAAATGATCGGCCACGTAATTGATCCCTATTGCAATAGCGCGTTGGTGGCCAACATTGCGTTTGAGTTTAATAAGCACACCTGATAACCCCGCTTGTGAAATACAGCTCACATTTAGCGGCTGACGCACTGAACCATCGTCAATAGCGATAACGTAAATTTGATTGCCAAATTCTCCTGCAAGTTCTTTGAATAGCCTGCTAGAGGCCTCAGCATCCTCATAAACCGGCGTAACGATGACAGTTGAATGCGGTTCTGAACTCATTTCACAATATCTTCTTAAAGTAAGCAATCGTCTGTTTTAGCCCATCCTCAAGCGCTATTGAGGGTTGCCAACCTAATTTTTCTTGTGCCAGCTGAATGTTTGGTTGTCTTTGCTTAGGATCATCCGAAGGCAATGGCCTAAATACTAATGCGCTGTTGGAGTCAGTAAGTTTAATAATCTTCTCGGCTAACTCCAGCATGGTAAATTCCGTTGGATTGCCTATATTCACCGGGCCAGTAAAGTCGTCACTGGTATCCATCATTCTGATCATTGCTTCGACCAAATCGTCTACATAACAAAAGCTGCGAGTTTGCTGACCATCGCCATAGATGGTGATTTCTTCGCCCTTAAGTGCTTGAACAATAAAGTTGCTCACCACCCGCCCATCATTAGGGTGCATCCTTGGTCCGTAAGTATTGAAAATACGGATAACTTTAATTCGCAGATTGTGTTGCCGCCAATAATCAAAAAACAGCGTTTCGGCGCAACGCTTGCCTTCATCGTAACAACTGCGAAGGCCAATCGGATTTACTTTTCCCCAATAAGATTCTGGTTGAGGATGGACTTCTGGGTCGCCATAGACTTCACTGGTACTTGCTTGAAGTATTTTGGCTTTAACACGTTTTGCCAAACCCAGCATATTGATAGCGCCGTGTACGCTGGTTTTAGTTGTTTGCACTGGGTCAAACTGGTAATGGATAGGAGATGCTGGGCAGGCCAAATTATAAATTTGGTCAACTTCCACATAAAGTGGGAAAGTCACGTCATGACGCATCAACTCAAAACAAGAATTCCCTAGGAGATGCTTAATATTATTTTTATTGCCCGTGTAAAAATTATCTACACACAGCACATCATCGCCGCGCTCAACAAGACGCTCACAAAGGTGAGAGCCTAGAAATCCTGCGCCACCAGTAACAAGGATTTTCATTTTTAACTCGCTTCTTGCCAGAATGCCAGAGAAACTGCCA
>JANYIK010000053.1 GCA_025362115.1 Methylophilaceae bacterium | reverse complement strand
GGTGGCGCTACCGCTGAAGCCACTGGTAGGTACATAATTGACCGAAGCCGCCAAAGTAGAGTTAATAGCGCCCAAGATACCCGTCAGAGTGACCGTATTAGTACCGCTGCCGACAATCGCCGCCGTGCCGCCTGAAACCGTCAATGTGCCGTTGGTAGTCACCAAAGTCACGGTCATGCTGCCACCCAAAGCATCTATGTCGGCAATACTCAAGCCGGCAATCGCCTTGGTGGTATTGGCATTAGTCGTTCCCGTGCCGGGTACCGTATTCACCGGTGCATCGTTCACCGCAGTGACATCAAAAGTCATCGTCCTAGGTGTGGGATCGAGATTCACGCCGCTATTGGCTGTGCCACCGCTATCCTGCACTTGGAAGGTGAAGCTTGAATAACCAGCACCATTGGCGTTGGCCGTTGGAACGAACTTCAGTTTATTGGCGGCTATGTCAGTGGCCAGCACCAACTGCCCGGTCGTCACCGCAATACCATTCAGGGTCAAACTACCCGCCGTAGGAATGGTAGTAACCTTGACATTCAAGAGAGAGTCAGGCGTGGGATTATCGCTAACATCACTGAATCCAAATTCAGCGATAGTAAATGTATGCGCGGTGTCTTCCAACGTAGTAAAGGCATTGTTAGCCCCTGATGGCGCATTGTTAACCGAGGTGACAGTGATGGCAATGGTATCTACATCAGTAAGTGTGCCGCCCGTGCCCTGCGAAACAACATTGTTGTCGCTAGTAGTCATGGTCAGTGTTTCTGGGCCGTTGTATAAGGCAGTGGGAACATAATTAACCGTGGCCGCAGTCCCGAGCGTAGAGTTAATTTGAGCCAAGGTACCGGTAAGGATAACAGTGTTGGTACCACTACCCGCAATACCAGCGCTACCGCCCGATACGGTCAATGTGCCATGAGTAACACTCAACATCACCGTCAGGCTACCGCCAATCACATCCACGTCAGCAATACTCATCAGACCCTTGAGATCCAAAGTGGTACTTTCATGGGTTGCCTGTGCGCCAGGTACCGTATTCACCGGTGCATCGTTGACCGCCGTGATGTTGACCGTGCTGGTGACCCCAGTGCTGGTCTGCGCTCCAACAGCATCAGAGTTGGCATCCGTCGCCGCCCAGGTAATGGTGCGACTGTTGCGGGTGTTGTTGACCGTCGGGTCGTCCGAGGTGCTGTTGTCGTATTGCACCGTGCGTAACGCCGCCTGGTAGTTGGCGACCGTGTCAGTGCCGCTCAGGGTGAGTACGCCAGTGCCTGCGTTGTAGCTGCCGGTGATAGTGCCGGTATTGGTGAAGCTCAGAGTGTCTCCTGCCACCACGCTGGTAATAGTGACCGTGGCGCCAGTAATCTGCGTGTCGTCAACATCCGACAAGGTGATGCTGGAGTCTATGACCGCTGCCGCGCCATTCTCGGTGTAGGCCAGCGTGCCGCCTGCAGTGGCAACCGGTTTGTCGTTGACCGCCGTGATGTTGACCGTGCTGGTTTGCGTGCTACTGGTGGCAGCACCTACTGCGTCCGAGTTGGCGTCGGTGACATTCCAGCTGATGGTGCGGCTGGTGGTAGTGTTGTTGACCGTCGGATCGTCCGAAGTGCTACTAAAGGTAATACTTTGCAGGGCAGTAACGTAGTTGGCTTTGGTGGTGGTACCGGTAAGGGTGAGTACGCCAGTGCCGGCGTTATAGCTACCGGTGATGAAGGCAGTGTTGGTGAAGTTGAGCAAGTCACCAGCGGTAAAGCCTGAGCTAATGCTGATGCTGGCAGAAGCCATCTGCGTATCGTCAGCATCAGTCAACGTGATGCTGGAGTCTATCACCGTGCCTACAGCGTTTTCGGTGTAGCTCACCGTGCCGCTCAGACCTCCGAGTACCGGTGCGTCAGCAGTAGCCGTGATATTGACCGTGCTGGTCTGCGTGCTGCTGGTGGCAGCCCCCGCTGCGTCTGAGTTGGCGTCGGTGACGTTCCAGCTGATGGTACGGCTGGTGTCCGTGTTGTTCACCGTGGGGTCGTCCGAGCTGCTGCTGAAGGTGATGCTTTGTAGTGCAGTGACGTAGTTGGCTACCGTGTCATTGCCAGTCAAAGTGAGTACGCCAGTACCTGGGCTGTAGCTGCCAGTGATAAAGGCTGTGTTGGTGAAGTTGAGCAAGTCGCTCACAATAAAGCCACTACTGATACTAATGCTGGCGGAAGCCATCTGCGTGTCATCTACGTCAGTCAGGGTGATGCTGGAGTCTATCACCGTGC
>JANYIK010000012.1 GCA_025362115.1 Methylophilaceae bacterium | reverse complement strand
TCCCGAAGCGGCCCGCTTCTCTATGTCAGGGTCAACCCGCTGGACAGCCGATGGTGCGCCGGCGATCTCGATGCGGTGATGCCGCTGCGGCCGCATGGCATCATGTTGCCGAAACTTGCAGGTCCTGGTGATCTCGACCGTCTCGACGCGCTGATCGGCGAGCGTGAGCCGCGCGATGTCGCGGGCACCACCACCATCATCCCGGTCTGCACGGAAACGCCCGCCGCGACGTTGTCGCTGGCAGCCGCCCCGTGGGGACGCCCACGGTTGACTGGAATGTTGTGGGGCGGCGAAGATCTGTCGGCCGAGCTCGGTTCCACGGCCAACCGCGATTCCAGCGGCGCCTACACCGCGCCGTTCGCGCTGGCGCGCAGTCTTTGCCTGCTGGCGGCACGCTCCGCTGGCGTGCTGCCGATCGATGCCGTGTTCACCGATTTTCGCGATCCCGACGGCCTTGCGCGGGAGGCTGATGCGGCGCACCGCGATGGGTATAAAGAGCATCCATCATCTGATTGACAATGCTATTGCTTTGTTTAATCTCACCAAACGCGCCTATATATGCAACTAATTGATTGCACAATTTATAGATCGCAAACAATTCTTCATTTTTCTGTGCCGCTCTGGCTGCATTAATAATGTGCAGCGCAATCGCAGGAGTTAAAGCACTCCCCCAAGTAAAACCATCTGGTAAGCAGTTGATTACTTTTGTAAATTCTTGATTATTCATTGTCGGCTTCATTTGATTCTCCGAAACTCAATTACCCAAACATACGGATTTGCATCCCAATCGCCACCAGTAGAATTCCACAGGTGTTTGAACAGTTTTGCGTGTGTGTCGCAGTCGGTGCAATCGACATCGCAGATCACGCCACCATTCGCTCCGAGTGCGTTATGCAGACCAGTTCCGGCGCACGTTGGGCACAACTTCCATCCGTCTTTATTTCGCTCCATCGGTCGCTCGAAGTCTTTGGCATCTAACTGCATTACTCCTTCGGCTTTGGCATCGGCTTCGCTGATGTCCTGCAATCGCTCTACGTGAATGCCAGTGATCTCAAGCTGTATGCGGCTCGCCCATCTAGGCATATGGATTGATGGTTTACATTTGGCTGTTATGTTGTCATCACTATCGATCCAATCAACGATCTCATCTGTAGCCGGATAGGTGACTTTATATCCTTCACCAGTTTTCCAATCTGGGGAATTTTCACCATGCTCTCTACCATCTGCAAATAACGGCTGAAAATTTTCACGCACCCAAAGATGATCGCCTGGCTGGCCGAGCTGGCACATGAGACAGTCACCAGTTCGAGTATGCCAAATTCCATCTTGAAGCGGCACGGTATCGCCAGATGCAGTTCGTCCCCCTTTGCCACCTCCAATTGAGGTTCTCTCCCATTGACCTAATGGATTGTGATGCGGCAGCTTTATGACGCGCCGCGTCTGCGTTTTTGATCCGTCAAGAATTGCACGCACCATCGCACTGTTAAATAAAATTGGACGTTCTTTCATAATCACTTCATCCGATGCACAGTTGAATTTCCATTTGATTCGATAACCCCATGTGTCGTTTTAGTGATGCTATTCATCGGCGCCTCCAGTGCTTCCGGAGCGGCGAAAAAATCACTGCGCACGAGTCGTTTTGTTTGTGACTGAAAATCAAGCTCTACTTTGGCGCTGTTGATGATAGTTTGGCTGATGTCACTCATCGCCTTGGATCGCGCAACATCGATCGTTCCATCTTTCAATCCATCAAGGGCAGCAAATAGACTTTCGCGTAATTTTTCGTAGCTCATTTGATTCTCCAATAACACTATTGTTTTTTGATTCAAAAGATTCCTGCTCGCCGAGCAAGTAGCACAAATGCAGTTGCAGCACAGAGCGCCACGACGCCGTTTCCAACGCACTTAAGGCGTGCGGCTCTGCTATCACCCATGTCGAAGGCCAACCCATTAACCACGCGCCGAAAAGCGGGTTCAAGTGCTGGGGCGAGTTCTGGCGATCGGTCAATAATTGCTCCCCATCTTGGATCGCTTGGGCCAAGGGCGAATAGGCCACAAAGTTCGCTAGTTGATCCATGTGCTTCCTGCCCCCCCCCAGTTATCATCGCATGCTCTTCCGAGTTCTTTCCCTTGTGGTCCCGTGCGGCCGGTGTCGGCCAATTGTGTGCTTGAGAATTTAAGTCTATCGTCCATCCTTCTGCCTTCTTTCTTTGATAATTCCCACTCTCTGCGGAATCT
Source organism: Methylophilaceae bacterium (assembly GCA_025362115.1). Taxonomy (GTDB): domain Bacteria; phylum Pseudomonadota; class Gammaproteobacteria; order Burkholderiales; family Methylophilaceae; genus CAILHX01. The sequence goes on along the minus strand of JANYIK010000012.1, from coordinate 1,245 downwards.
GGATTCTTTGCATCTCTTGCTTGCGGTGTTGCCCAATTCATGGCCTGTTGTCGAATGTTGGGTCCATATTTTCCGTTGCTATATGTTGCAGTGTTGCAGTCCGGTGTCGCCCACTTCTGAGACTGCGCTAACAGGCTGGGGGAATTTCGATTCATTTCCGATTGACATACACCACGCTCCATTTCCGACGCTTTTAGCGTCATCCAATGTGTAGCTTGTTTCGCAAATTCGCCTCCAGCTCCCGCTTTGCCGGTTGCTGTTTCGATTCCTGACATGCCATGCGGCGTTAGCCATGTATTCGCCTGGGCTTTTAATTTTGGTTCCCCTCTCGAGTTGCGTCCGCTCCCGCTTGCCTCCTCGTCCTTGGGTGTTTGCCAGCGATCTCCAAGCGAGGCAAAACCAGCGTGCGCGCCCATGGCTGGCACCCACGTCTGCCGCTGAAATAGTGATCCACTCCGCATCCCACCCGAGGTCGGCCAGTTCTCCCACGACTCTGGCGGCCGCACGCTCTTCAAGTTCGCCTTCGGTTTCGTCCATAACGGTGGAGGTGGCAGAAGCGATGCCTGCGACGTTCTCCAGAAAGAGGAACCACGCACCGCAAGCCTCTGCAATCCTTGGAATTTCAAAAAAGAGTCCACTTCTTGCGCCGTCGAGTCCTTGCCTTTTTCCCGCAACGGAAATGTCTTGGCATGGGAAACCTGCAACGATGCCGTCCACTTTTCCATAAAATCTGCTTGCGTCGAAAGTGGTAACATCGGACCAGATAGGAGCCTTGGCCAATGATCCTTCTTCCATGCGCGCAACCATGACGCTGGCTGCGTGAGCTTCCCGCTCAACGTAGCAGATGGCGCGATGCGAGATGCCCATGTACTCAAGTCCGGCGGCAAGTCCTTCTCCAAGCATGCCAACGCCTGCAAACAATTCGATGGTAGATAGAGCCAAGTCATTCATCCAGCCTTCCTGTAAATAGTTGATTCGGTATGTGAAAACATTGCGTTATGGCCCATTATTGTTTTTGCGATCATCAATGAAGGTGCATTTTCATAAACAACCTCAGCCACCTCTTGCTCAGTCACATTCAACTTATGCGCAGTCCAGTGAATAGCGTCTTTGACGGATTCATGTACACGTATGGCTTCGTATTCACGCTTGATTCTTTCTTTGCTTACGATAGTGGTCATGCTTTTATCTTCTTCAGTTTTTTGAGATGGTCACAGCTTGCGCCGTGACCCGCGACCGGTGATA
>JANYIK010000198.1 GCA_025362115.1 Methylophilaceae bacterium | reverse complement strand
ACCAAGCTGCAAAACCAAGGTGCGGAACACGCCATCACCATAGGCGAAACCGCGGTCAAAAGGTGTCAGCACACCTTCAAAACGTCCGTTAACAAGATAGGCTTGGCTCTGTAACATAGGCCTCTATTGTATTCGGTTACGCCTATCTCCTTAATGGATTTTTGAGGAAATCAATCAACTTAAGGCATCCACAAAAACTGTGGATAAAATTGTGGATGAACGCAGAAAGCAGCGGCTAGCAGGGCGTGCAGATTAGGTTACAGCGATTTTGTTAATTTTTATGCAACAATTAACTTTCTATAAAAATCAAAAACTTGATGAATTTTTAGTATGTAAAGGTAAGAAAAGATGAGCTAGCCCCGTGACCACGCAAGAAATGCCCCCAAGTTGTGTACAAACCACATGCCTTCAGCGCATTTTTAAGGAAAAATCAACCGTTATTTCTAAATTTTTCGGAACACCAAAGTGCCGTTAGTACCACCAAAACCAAAGGAATTTGAAATGGCAACATTGATTTTCATTCTACGTGCTTCATTGGCTACATAATCCAGATTACACAATGGATCAGGATTGAAGATATTGATGGTGGGCGGTGCTACTTGATCGCGTATCGCCAAAGCTGAAAAAACCGCCTCTACGCCCCCCGCAGCACCCAACAAGTGGCCGGTCATAGACTTAGTAGAGCTCATTGCGAGCTTTTTCACATGATGTCCAAAATAACCTTTAGCCGCTTGGGTTTCCGCTAGATCTCCGGCTGGCGTAGAAGTGCCGTGAGCATTGACGTAATCTACTTCTTCGGCGTTGATGCCCGCGTTCTTCAAGGCGTTACGCATACAGCGCGCAGCGCCCTCGCCGCTCTCGCTGGGGGAAGTCATGTGGTAGGCATCAGCACTCATGCCAAAACCCGCAATTTCAGCGTAAATCTTGGCACCGCGCGCTTTGGCGTGCTCATATTCCTCTAACACCACCACTCCAGCGCCTTCGCCAATCACAAAACCATCACGCTCGCTATCCCAAGGGCGACTAGCTGTGGCAGGGTCGTCGTTGCGAGTAGAAAGTGCGCGGGCTGAGGCAAAGCCACCGACGCTCAATGGTGTAATAGCAGCCTCTGCACCGCCAGCTACCATCACGTCAGCATCGCCATATTCAATCAAACGTGCGGCATCGCCTATGCAGTGCGTGGCGGTCGTACAAGCGGTGACAATGGCAATATTCGGACCCTTGAAGCCGTACATGATGGACAAGTTGCCGGAAATCATGTTGATGATGGTGCCAGGAATAAAAAATGGCGTAATTTTACGAGGACCGTTTTCTATGTAGACTTTGTCTGTGTCTTCAATCAGCTGTAAGCCGCCTATCCCGGCGCCAATAGAGACCCCTATGCGCTCGGCATTCTGTTCAGTGACCTCTAAACCCGCATCTTTTACCGCCTCCATGCCTGCCACCATACCAAACTGGATGAAAGCATCCATACGGCGCGCCTCTTTGGGCGACAGATATTGCGTCACGTCAAAGTTTTTAACCTCTCCCGCCACTTGCGAAGAGAAAGCTGAAGGATCGAACTTGCTGATACGCGTAATGCCGGAGCGGCCTGCAACGATATTGCTCCAGGCACTTTCTACGCCTATGCCAACTGGCGAGACGATGCCAAGGCCAGTGATGACGACCCTACGTTTAGACAAGGTAGCTCCAGAAAGAAAGGTCTAGGATAAGCTTATTTGGGATGTGCGTTGACGTAGTCAATCGCTTGTTGCACGGTGGTAATTTTTTCGGCTTCTTCATCAGGAATTTCACACTCAAACTCCTCTTCTAGCGCCATTACCAGCTCGACAGTGTCGAGTGAGTCAGCCCCTAAGTCATCCACGAAAGAAGATTCGTTTTTAACGTCGGCTTCATTTGCGCCCAGTTGCTCGGCGACGATTTTTTTAACGCGTTGTTCGATGTCAGACATCTAATTACCCCTTGGTTGATTGTGCAGCAAAAAACTGGCGCTATTCTACCTAAAACTCCAGTCAATTTCAAAAACAGCTTCTAGCCCGCCATGTACATACCGCCATTGACATGCAGTGTTTCGCCAGAAATGTATCCAGCATTAGGTGAAGCTAAAAATGCCACCGCGGCGGCAATATCTTCCACTGCGCCCAAACGTCCTAACGGGATGTGTTGCAGCAAACCGTTACGTTGCTCTTCGGACAAGGCGCGCGTCATGTCGGTATCAATAAATCCCGGCGCGACACAATTGACGGTGATATTACGGCTTCCGACTTCACGCGCCAGCGACTTGGAGAATCCGGTCATCCCCGCCTTGGCCGCCGCATAATTGACTTGGCCTGCGTTGCCCATGTGGCCAACCACCGACGAAACACTGATGATACGGCCATAACGCGCCTTCATCATCGGCCGCAATACCGCTTGTGACAGTCGGAATACCGACTTGAGGTTGGTAGACAGTACGCTGTCCCACTCCTCTTCGCTCATCCGCATCAACAGCATGTCACGTGTGATTCCGGCGTTATTGACCAGAATAGCAATTGTGCCAAACTGTTCAGCAATACTCTTGAGCGTGGCTTCTATCTGTGCGGCATCATTCACGTCCAGCGCCATACCTGTGCCTTTTATGCTCGCCTGCTGTAAGGCGGCACTAATTTGCTCTGCACCATTTGTCGTGGTGGCGGTGCCGATCACAGTGGCGCCCTGCTTACCCAATTCCAACGCCACTGCCGCGCCTATGCCACGACTAGCTCCGGTGACCAAAGCTACTTGTCCATCAAGCATGGTTTTCTCCTAAAATTATTTTGGCTTCATTCAGTGAGTCAAGACTGGTAATGGCGAGGCAACGCATCTCCGCCACGATGCGCTTATTCAAACTCGTCAGCACTTTGCCAGGACCGCATTCAGCGGCTTGATTGATGCCATCGGCGGCTATTTTGTATATCGTCTCTACCCAGCGCACCGGGCTGTAGAGCTGGCGCACCAGCGCATCTTTAATCTGCGCCGCATCGTTGTAGCTCGCCACGTCTGCATTGTGCAATACGCGAATTTTTGGTTGGTTCACGGTAACACTCTCTAAATATTTTTTTAGCTTTTCTGCCGCCGGCTTCATCAGCGCACAATGCGACGGTACGCTAACAGGCAATGGCAGTGTGCGTTTTGCGCCCTTTTCTTTGGCCAAGGCCATGCCACGCTCAATCGCGGTCGCATGGCCTGCGATGACCACTTGCCCCGGAGAATTGAAATTCACAGCCTCCAGCACTTCACTCTGCGCGGCCTCAAGGCACACGGCGCGAACCATGTTGTCATCCAGACCCAAAATCGCCGCCATCGCCCCCACGCCTTCTGGTACGGCGCTTTGCATCACTTCGGCACGGTATTTCACCAAAGGCAGCGCATCGGCAAAAGTTAATGCACAGGCTGCAACCAAGGCAGAATATTCGCCCAAACTATGACCCGCCAACACGCTTGGCATTGCGCCACCCGCTTCAACATAGGCACGCACTGTAGCCACGCCAGCGGTGAGCATCAGAGGTTGTGTATGCTGCGTTAAATTGAGTAACTCATTGGGCTCTGTCGCCATTGCCCAAAAATCGACGCCCAAGACATCAGAGGCTTCAGCAAAGGTTTGTTTGATGACTAGATTATCGCCAAAACCCGCCATCATGCCGACGGATTGAGAACCTTGACCGGGAAATAAAAAAGCAAATTTCATGATTCAATCTTTAGTAATTAAGTAACACCGAGCCCCAGGTAAATCCGCCCCCAAAGGCTTCCATCAGCACGATTTCGCCACGTTTGATACGTCCGTCGCGCACGGCGACATCGAACGCCAAGGGAATCGAGGCGGCTGATGTGTTGCCATGTTTATCTACGGTGACCACCACTTTATCCATGCTCATGTCGAGTTTTTTGGCGGTGGCGGTAATGATGCGAATATTGGCTTGATGCGGCACCAGCCAGTCAACATCAGACTTTTGCAAACCGTTAGCCGTCAAGGTTTCATCCACAATCTGGTCTAGCGTATTCACCGCCATTTTGAATACGGGGTTACCTTCCATTGTTACGGTGTTGGTTTCCCGTGGCACATGCAGCATGTTGACGTACTCGCCGTCAGCGTGCAAATGTGTAGATAAAATACCGGGAGTATCATTAGCTTGCACAATCACCGCGCCTGCGCCGTCGCCCCACAGAATACAGTTGCTGCGATCCGTCCAATCGGTGATGCGTGAGAAGGCTTCTGCCCCCACCACCAAGGCACAACGTGCCGCACCATTACGTATGAATTGATCTGCTGTGGTGAGTGCGTATACAAAGCCACTGCATACCGCTTGCACGTCAAACGCGGCGCAGCCTGCAATACCTAGTTTGTTTTGCAGTATGCAGGCAACGCTGGGGAAAATTTTATCCGGCGTGGTGGTGGCGACGATGATGAGGTCTATATCTTGGGCGGCAATGCCAGCGGCCTCAATCGCACGCTGACTAGCGGCTAGAGCCATGTCGCTGGTCATTTCACCATCAGCCACGATGTGACGCTCACGAATTCCCGTGCGTGTGAATATCCATTCGTCACTAGTATCCACCATGCGCTCAAGCTCGGCATTGGTGAGAATGCGTTCAGGCAAATAGCTGCCTGTGCCACTTACTCTAGAAAACAGGGGTTTCGTCATGCAGTAGGATTTTCCGTTGCGTTTGATGCAAGATTGGATTGTATGTGCTCAATCTCTAGCTGCGTGCGAATTCTTTCCAGCACCCCGCTGCTCGCCTCTTCTATGGCTGTCTTAATGGCATAAAAAAATGCAAAATCGTCCGCCCCGCCGTGGCTTTTCACTACGATCCCATTTAAGCCCAAAAAACTAGCTCCATTGTAGCGACGCGGATCTAGCTTACGTTTGAAAGCATTCAGCACCGGCAAAGCAATCAGCGCGGCTAGCTTGGTAAATAAATTACGCTTAAATTCCTGCACCAAAGAATCCCGCATCATACGGATGATGCCTTCCGAAGCCTTTAGCGCCACATTACCCACAAAGCCATCACACACCACTAAGTCCACGGTGCCTTTGTAGATATCGGTGCCTTCCACATTGCCATAAAAATTCAGCTTACTGGCACGCAGCAATTCGCCAGCCTGTTTGGCCACCTCGTTTCCCTTAATGTCTTCAGAGCCTATGTTGAGCAAGCCCACGCTGGGATTTTCTTTGTGTTCCACGCATGACACGAGCATGGCACCCATAATGGCGAATTGCATCAGATGTTCTGGCGTACAGTCGGCGTTGGCACCTAAGTCCAGCATATAAGTTTGACCGTTTTTGCAAGGCAGTGCGGAAGCAATGGCCGGCCTATCAATTCCGGGCATCATTTTTAGCACATAACGCGCCGTCGCCATCAATGCGCCAGTATTGCCTGCACTCACGCAAGCGTGCGCCGTACCATTTTTGACCAGGTTGATGGTCACGCGCATAGAAGAGTCTTTTTTGTTCTTGAGCGCACTTTGCGGAGATTCATCCATGGTCACCACTTCAGAGGCGTGATGGATGCTTAAGTGTGGGTTTGCGCTG
>JANYIK010000191.1 GCA_025362115.1 Methylophilaceae bacterium | reverse complement strand
GAGTTCAGTTACGGCGGCGAGGCCTTCATCGCCCGCCCCGCCGAGCCGGAGTCACAGACCGACGAAGCGTGGGGCGATTATTTATTCATGAAAAAAAACCCCAAAGGCTGGCATTGGGAAATGTGGGGACATAGCACCGGTTGCCGCAAATTTTTTGTGGTCAAGCGCAACACCGCTAACCACGCGATTGACGGCGTGTGGACCCTGGCAAATGGTAAAAATGCATACGAAACCGAGACAAAAGCATGAGCACTCGCATCCTCCATCAACATCTACGCATCAACCCTAAAAAACCTATTGTATTTAGTTTTGACGGCACAACCTATCAAGGTTTTGAAGGCGACACGCTGGCTTCCGCTCTGCTGGCTAACAACGTCAAAGTCATGGCACGCAGCTTCAAATATGGCAGACCGCGCGGCATCGTAGGCGCTTGGGCGGAAGAACCTAATGCGCTGGTACAAATAGACGTAGGTGCCAAAACCACACCCGACCTTAAAGCCACTCAGGTGGAGCTTTACGATGGCCTGATTGCCAAACGCACTAGTGGCTGGCCTAGTTTGTCCTTTGATTTGAAAAGCATAGGTGGCAAATTTGCTCGCTTTATGCCCGCAGGTTTTTACTATAAAACCTTCAAATGGCCCGCCAAGCTTTGGCCAATGTATGAAAACGTCATCCGTCGCGCGGCGGGCTATGGTTCCTCACCTGTGGAAGCAGATACGGAAACCTACGACCACAAGCATCATCATGTGGATGTGCTAGTGATAGGAGGCGGGGCGAATGGCTTGCTGGCGGCACTGTTGGCCGGGCGCAGCGGCTTGAAGGTGTTGCTGGTGGATGATCAGCCGCAGCTTGGCGGCTATTGTCACTCCATGCCAAACTTAGAAATTGGCACCTCCAGCGCTGGCACTTGGTGCGACCAAATCATTGCCGAATTAAACAAATGTCATGCCACGCTGCTCACCCGCACCACTGCCTTTGGCCTGCACGACATGAACATGATACAAGCCGTGGAACTACTGCAAGACCATTTGCCGCAAGCAGAACGCCACACTGAGCAACGTCGTGAGCGTCTGCATCGTATTCGCGCTGAAAAAGTCATCCTCGCCACGGGTGCGATAGAACGGCCTTTGGTGTTTGGTAATAACGATTTGCCGGGAATTATGACCAGCTCGGCCTTGGCAACTTACTTCAACCGCTATGGTGTGGCCTGCGGCAAACACGCACTAATCCTCAGCAACAATGACAGCGCCTACCAAGCCGCCGCCGATTTAGCAGTGGGTGGAATGAAAGTCACTGTGGCCGATACCAGAAACAGCATCAACCCCACTTGGAGCAAACGTTTCGAAAGTCTAGGTATCAAGGTTTACGCGGGTTACGGCATCAGTCGTGCCTTGGGTAACAACTCAGTGATGGGTGCGCAACTGGTCAAGCTAGATTCAACCGTGGCGAGTGAGAAAATTCACATTGAGTGCGATGTTATTGGCAGTTCCGGTGGCTTATCACCCACCGTGCATCTGTTTTGCCACGATGGAGGCCGCCCCACTTGGAGCGATGATAGTCTCGCCTTCGTAGTCTCGCCCAACGCCCGCGCCAAAGATGGCATTTATTGTGTGGGCGCGGTGACAGGGACATTTGGCGTACAAGAGGGTTTACTCAAAACCGTGAGTACCTTAACGGAAATGCTCTCCTGTTTGAGTAAAACAGCAGATGCCAGCGGCATCTCGCTTAGCACCTTCGAGACTACGCCCTCCCCTATCCACGCCATTTTCCACATACCCACGAATGACAAAGCCTTCGTCGATTTTCAAAACGATGTCGCTGTCACTGACATTCAACTCGCTGTACGCGAAAACTATCGCTCCATCGAACACATCAAGCGCTATACCGCTCTGGGCTTTGGTACGGATCAAGGCAAACTGTCCAACGTCAACGGCTTCGCCATTGCCGCAGAGGCGCTAGGTAAAACCATTCCCGAAGTCGGCACCACCACCTATCGTCCCGCCTACACGCCGGTTTCTTTTGGCGCGTTGGCTGGTGCACATGTCGGCAACACTTTTGAGCCGCGCCGCTACACGGCCATGCAAACTAGCCATGAAAAATATGGCGCAGAATTCGAAACCGTAGGCCAATGGATACGTCCTTGGTACTTCCCCAAAGCCGGCGAAGATATTCACGCTGCCGTTAACCGAGAATGCCTGGCCGCACGCAATGGTGTGGCGATGCTGGATGCTTCAACGCTGGGCAAGATTGATATTCGTGGC
>JANYIK010000186.1 GCA_025362115.1 Methylophilaceae bacterium | reverse complement strand
GGTGAGCCGTGGCTTAAAAATCCACCGTTGTATTACCTCGTCGCAGCGCTATTCGCCAAACTCCCGCTACTTAGCCTGCATGATGCCGCGAGACTGAGCTCTGGCATGTGGATGGGCTTGACCTTGCTGTTCATTGGCATGGCTGGGCGCGAACTGTGGGGCGTGGGTTCGGGGCGGCAAGCAGCCTTGATTTTCATCGGCTCAATCGGCCTGGTATTTACCGCGCACGCCATTAGTCCGGAGGTCTCTGGCCTTGCTGGCTATGCGATGGCATTTTATGCCCTGACCTTGGCTCTACGCCGCCCATTGCGCGCAGGCTTGCTGCTAGGCACTGGTGCGGGCATAGGTTTTTTGTCCAAAGGCTTGCTGAATCTGGAAATTATCACCTCCAGCGCTTTGTTATTACCGTTTTTGTTCGACCACTGGCGGCGCAGTGCTTACTGGCTGGTGTTGGCCGTTGGGGCGGTTGCGGCATTACCGTGGATCGCCCCGTGGCTGGTGCAACTACAACAACACTCGCCTGATTTATACGCTAGTTGGCTAGATAACAGCCGCGTGATTAGCCGCAATTTTGCCTATTTCAGCAGAGCTATCCTCTGGTACGCGTGGCCTGCGCTGCCCTTGGCGATTTGGACTTTAAGCAAAAGACGACCTGACCACGCCTCTGTTCAGTTGTGTCTGCTATTTTTTCTCATCAGCTTTGCCATGCTGGGTATCAGCACTACCAGCCGTGATGTGTATTTGCTGCCTTTGCTAATACCGCTCACTTTACTTGCCACCCCTGCCGTAGAAACGCTCAGTCGCAGCCTGGCTGCGGCACTCAACTGGTTTGGCATCATGCTATTTGCCATCGTGGGTAGCTTTATCTGGCTGGGCTGGACAGCCATGATAATTGGCTTCCCGGTCAAGCTGGCGGGACGTATGCACAAACTGTCATTGGGTTACGTGCCTGAATTCAATCTGCTATTTTTTATCGCTGCACTGATGTTAACGATTGTTTGGATTGCAGTCGTATTTAATAGCAACCGCTCTAATCGTGCCGCGATTAACGACTGGGCGGTTGGTATGTTGCTGTTTTGGGGCTTGGTGATGACGCTGTGGCTGCCTTGGTTGGATGCTGCCAAGAGCTATCAAGCTCCATTTTTATCAATGCAAAAAGCCTTGCCCGTCAACTATGCTTGCATCACTGCGCGTGACGTAGGTGAATCACAGCGCGCCGCGCTGGATTATTACGCGAATATCCACGTCCAGCGCTTTGAGATCGTGCAAAGCCTAAGCTGCGATTTATACTTGATTGAAGATGAACTCGGACGAGCACAAGTTGACCCTGGAGATGATTGGAAGCTGATTTGGCAAGGTAAGCGCCCCAGCGATAGACGCGAGAGCTTCAGGCTTTATCAACACTTATGAGTATTGCTATTAGTGCAGATGTCTCTAAACAGATTAGAATGAACATATGAAAACGTCTGGTCAACTGTTTATTGTTGCGGCACCCTCGGGTGCAGGTAAAACTACGCTAGTGCGCGCCTTGCTTAAGGCCGATCCTCGCATCAAGCTTTCTATTTCCTACAGCACACGGCCACCGCGTCCCGGTGAGACTGATGGCGTGGATTACCATTTTGTAAATGAAGAACAGTTTTTGACCATGATGAAGGCGGGCGAGTTTTTGGAGAGCGCCAAGGTGCATGGCGGCTATTACGGCACTTCGCAGGCGTGGGCAGAAAATGTGATGCGCCAAGGCGACGATTTGCTGCTGGAGATAGATTGGCAGGGCGCAGCGCAGGTACGCAAAATTTTTCCCAATGCGGTAAGTATTTTTATTTTGCCGCCGTCCGAGGATGCGCTACGCGAGCGCTTGAACAAGCGCGGACAAGATTCCGATGAAGTCATCGCGCGGCGCTTAGCCAATGCCCATGAGGAAATCCAGCATGTGGCCGAATTCGACTATGTTATAATCAACACCGTTTTTGATGACGCGTTGCGCGATTTGCAAGCAGTTTTTTTAACACAGCGTTTGCGTGTTGAGAAGCAGTTGGTGCGGCATGCTGCGGTCATCAATAATTTTTCCAATTAGTTTCTTTTTTTAAGGTGTTCACATGGCTCGCATTACTGTAGACGACTGTCTTGAAATCATTCCCAACCGTTTTCACCTGACCTTGGCTGCGGCTTATCGTGCGCGCCAAATTGCGAATGGTTCTGAGCCGCTGGTGAGCCACGTGCAAAGGGACAAGCCCACGGTGATAGCCTTACGTGAAATTGCTGCCGGTAAAGTGGGGCTGGAAATTCTCAACCGAGGACAGGCCTAATGAGGCTTCTCTATGGCACGCAGCAATGTTCAACGTAAGCCGGAGACCATAGCTCCGGCTTCACACACTCCCCCGCTGTTGCCTGCTGACAGCGACGATTCACTTCTCACGCAGCATCTTCAGCGCTATCTCAAGCCCGACGACATCGCGCATGTGATGGAAGCCTATCGCTATAGTGCAGCCGCACATGAAGGGCAGATGCGTAAAAGCGGCGAGCCTTACATTTCCCATCCAGTGACTGTGGCCTGCATTTTGGCCGAACTGCATCTTGACCCACAGGCGCTGATGGCTGCGTTACTACACGACGTGATGGAAGACACTGGTGCTACCCACGCCAATCTCAGCGCGCGCTTTGGTAAGACGGTGGCCGAGTTGGTAGATGGCGTTTCCAAGCTGGATAAAATCGAGTTCCAAACCGCGACTCATGCCCAAGCGGAGAATTTCCGCAAAATGTTGCTGGCGATGTCGCAGGACGTGCGGGTGATTTTGATTAAACTCGCTGACCGCTTACACAATATGCGAACCATTGAGGTGATGGCGCCGGAAAAGCGTGTGCGCATAGCGCGGGAAACGCTGGATATTTATGCGCCAATCGCCAATCGTTTAGGTCTGAACCGTATCTACCAAGAGTTGGAAGACTTGAGCTTCGAACAAGTGTATCCCATGCGCCAACGTGTGTTACTACGTTCGGTAAAGGCGGCGCGCGGCAATCGCAAAGAAGTCGTCGGCAAGACGCTGGAGGCAATGAGAGAGCATCTTGCCAAAAATGGAGTGGTGGCCGAGGTGAGCGGACGCGAAAAACATCTGTACAGCATTTATAAAAAAATGCAAGAAAGGGTCGGTACTTTCTCGCAGGTATTCGATATTTATGGTTTCCGTGTCATCGTGCCAGATACGGCCAGTTGTTACGCCGCGTTGGGTGTTTTGCACGCACTTTACAAGCCTATCCCAGGCAAGATTAAAGACTACATTGCTATGCCTAAAGCCAACGGTTATCAATCGTTGCATACCACGCTGTTTGGCTCGTTTGGTACACCGATTGAGGTGCAAATCCGCAGCCGAGATATGCACAACATCGCCGAGGCTGGCGTAGCCTCGCATTGGCTATACAAAACCAGCGATGCTGATCTCTCCATCTTGCAGCAGCAAACCCACCAATGGTTGCAACGCCTGTTGGAAATCCAGTCTGAAAGCAGTGATTCAGTGGAATTTTTAGAGAATTTCAAGGTGGACCTGTTTCCCGACGAGGTTTATGTGTTCACTCCCAAGGGCAAGATTTTGCCTTTGCCCAAAGGCTCCACTGCGGTGGATTTTGCTTACGCGGTGCATACCGACATCGGCAACCGCTGTGTGGCGGTCAAAATCAATCATGAGTTGGCTCCGCTGCGGTCTGAATTACACAACGGCGATCACGTGGAAATCGTCACCGCCGCACACGCCAAACCCAACCCCGTGTGGCTGAATTATGTGGTCACCGGCAAAGCGCGTTCGCACATCCGCCATTGTCTCAAAATCATGCAGTCAGAAGAAGCCGCACATCTGGGAGAGCGCCTGCTCAACCAAGCATTGCGTGCTCTGCACGCCGACATGACGGTGATTGACGAGGCGCGTTGGCACAAGCTTATCCGCGAATACGGGATGAAAAATCAGGAAGATATTCTGACTGACATTGGCTTGGGCAAACGTCTGAATGTGGTGGTGGCGCGGCAGTTGCTGGCGTTGTCAGAAGATGCCGCCGAAAAATCCAGCAAACCATTAGGGCACATCACCATACGTGGCACCGAGGGCATGGCGGTGCAATTCGCCAAGTGTTGCCGCCCTATTCCTGGCGATCCGATTTTGGGCTTTATCAACAAGGGTAAAGGCTTGGTGATACACACCCACGACTGTACTACGATAGGTAAATTCCGCCACGACCCTGAAAAATGGCTGGACGTGGAGTGGGATCCAGAAACTAAACGCCTATTCAAGGTGGCGCTTAAAATCACCGTGGCCAACGAGCGCGGTGTGTTGGCCAAAGTGGCCGCCGCTATCAGTGAGTCTGGTTCCAACATTGATAATATTGCCATGGAAGGTGATGACGGTGGTGTGTACAGCAGCATGAATTTCACTGTTCAAGTGGAAGACCGTATTCACTTGGCGGCGCTGATGCGTAGCCTGCGTAAAGTGCCGGAGGTGGTGCGTTTGAGCCGCGTTAAGGGGACGAGTCATGAGTCTCGGCAGTAAGCGCTATAAGCGTAGGCGATTATTACCGATTTTTCCCGCTACGATTTCTACCACGAGTCAAACCACTTCAACCAAAAATAAACTCCGCCATTCCCGCGGAGGCGGGAATCCAGTCAAATTTCGACGAGGTGGGGTGTCTACATGGCATGACAAGTGGCTTGTCTGGATTCCCGCCTGCGCGGGAATGACGGATGAAAAAGATTGTTTCTGAAAGCGCTCTCCGATCTCAACGGCGCTACCAAGCCGCTACTCGCCAAACTAAAAAAGCTCGGCATCTCTACCCCGTTTGATTTATTGCTGCATCTACCGCTGCGCTATGTGGACGAAACCCGCATCACTGCCGTGCGCGATTTACGGTTGGGCGAATCGGCGCAGGTGGAAGGCGATATCATTCATGCTGAAACCCAATATCGGCCGCGCAAAGCGCTGATCTGCCAGTTGCAGGATGCGAGCGGCGTGCTGGTTTTGCGCTTTCTTAATTTTTATCCCAGCCAAATCGCACAACTCAAGCCCGGCAGCCGCATCCGCGCTTTTGGCGAGCCGCGCCAGGGCTTTTTTGGCATGGAATTCGTGCATCCGCAGTGCAAAAAAGTGGGGGAAGAAACCCCGCTGAAACAGGCACTCACACCCATCTACCCAACGACCGCCAGCCTGTCGCAAATCACGCTACGTAAACTGGTGCAGCAAGCGTTGCAGGAATCTCCGCTAGAAGACACCTTGCCGTCCGCCATCCTCCAACAGCTAGGCCTTCCCGACTTTGCTTCCACTTTGCAAATGCTGCATCAACCCACACCTGAGGTTTCGCTCACCGCTTTGGAAAATCGCGAACACCCCGCTTGGCGGCGCTTGGCGTTTGATGAATTGTTGGCGCAGCAACTTTCCATGCGTCGGCATTACGCGCGGCGGCGCGGCCAAAATGCGCCAGCCTTAAAGCCAAAAAACCAACTTACCCAACAGTTATTAACTGCACTGCCGTTTACGCTCACTCACGCCCAGCACAAGGTGACAGCTGAAATCAGCGCTGATTTAGCACAATCGCACCCGATGCAACGCTTGTTGCAAGGCGACGTGGGCAGCGGTAAAACCGTGGTTGCGGCGCTGGCAGCGTGCCAGGCTATCGAAAATGGATGGCAAGTGGCGTTGATGGCACCGACGGAAATCTTGGCCGAGCAGCATTATCAAAAACTGGCAAGTTGGTTGATACCGCTTGGTATCAATGTGGTATGGCTTACCGGTAGTCAAAGTAAAAAAGTGCGCGCGACCAGTATGCAAGCTTGTTTGGACGGCAGCGCCCAGCTTGCGGTCGGCACCCATGCGCTATTTCAAGACAAAGTGATTTTCGACAAGCTGGCGTTGGCTATCGTTGATGAACAGCACCGCTTCGGCGTTCACCAGCGCCTGGCGCTCAAGCAAAAAGGCATAGAGACACACCAGCTGATGATGAGCGCCACACCCATTCCGCGTACTTTATCCATGAGCTATTACGCGGATCTGGACGTATCAGTCATCGACGAGTTGCCTCCGGGACGCACCCCTATCACCACCAAATTGCTGGCGGATAACAGGCGCGAAGAAGTCATAGCCGGCGTGAATGATGCTTGCCTGCAAGGCAGGCAAGTGTATTGGGTCTGCCCGTTGATAGAGGAATCCGAAGCGCTGGAGGACATACAAACCGCCATAGACACCCATGCCACGCTACAAACCGCCTTGCCACGACTCAATGTGGGGTTGGTACATGGCAGGCTGAAGCCTCACGAAAAACAAGCTGTGATGCAGCGGTTTGTTGCGGGTGACATTCAACTCTTGGTCGCTACCACCGTTATCGAAGTCGGCGTAGATGTTCCCAATGCCAGCCTGATGGTGATCGAACACGCCGAACGTTTTGGCCTCTCGCAACTGCATCAATTAAGGGGGCGCGTC
>JANYIK010000130.1 GCA_025362115.1 Methylophilaceae bacterium | reverse complement strand
GATGGTCAATTTTGGATGCGCGTCAACAGACGAAGTGGTATGTGGTTTGAAATGGGAATGGGAAATATCTGTTCCCGAGCTCGCGGTTTCAGTATTCGTGATACCACGGAAAGGTGTGAAGGGTAGGAAGAGTAGTCGCTTTATGGTTTGCAATTCTATTGCGCAGTCAATTATAGAAGCACAACGCGGTGAGCATCCCGAATACGTGTTTACCTATAGAGGGCACAGAGTAGGAACCATGAACAATTCTGCATGGCAAAGGGCGCGTCGATTAGCTAATTTGGCTGGTCTGCACGTGCATGATCTGCGTCATACAGTGGGAATGCGATTGCGAGAGGCTGAAGTACGGGAAGAAACGATTGCAGACATACTTTGGCATACTCGGCAAGGCATGACTGCTCACTACTCGGTAGCTCAGGCTATTGAACTTGTGACAGCGCTAAATCTAATCACTGATCAGCGCAATCGAACAAACCGTAGCCTCTCAATGATTGCTAGGGAATCTATGGAGAAGAAACTCCCCATAAACTCCCCAAGCAAAGAAAAAGCGGCCAGACACATATGTATCTAACCACTTGTTTTATTTGGCGCGCCCGAAGAGATTCGAACTCCTGACCCCTTGGTTCGTAGCCAAGTACTCTATCCAGCTGAGCTACGGGCGCGTGTTTTTTATTGCTTGTCTGAATGACCTAGACTTGCGAAAGGGCGCAATTATACCAAAAGTGCGTTGTTCAACAAGGCAAATCTCAATTAGGCACGCCGCCAGCCCGTGCCTTCGATCAGGCGCGTCTCCAAGTAGTGCCTTGTGGCGTATCTTCCAACACGATGCCAGCTTCTGACAACTCTTTGCGAATACGGTCAGCATCGGCGAAGTTTTTGGCTTGCTTGGCGGCGGCGCGTTGAGCAATCATGCCGTCCACGTCTAGTTCGAAATTACCACCTTGTAAGAACGCTTCTGGTGATTGCTGCAATAGCCCCAAAACCCCCGCCAACGATTGTAGTAATCCTGCGTCTTTCGTAGACTGAGTTTTGTTTACTCCATTGGCTAAATCGAACAGCACGGCGAAGGCTTCTGGTGTGTTGAAATCGTCATCTATGGCGGCTTTGAAACGTGCCGGGTGGGGGGCATCCCAATCTATGGCTGTGGTTTTGGCAGTGACTCCGCGTAGTGCGGTGTACAGGCGGGTAAGTCCTTGCTTCGCGTCATCCAGATGTTTGTCGGAGTAGTTGAGTGGGCTGCGATAATGGGCGCGCAGGATGAAGAAGCGCAGTACTTCGGCATCGTATTTCTTCAGCACTTCGCGAATAGTGAAGAAGTTGCCCAGCGATTTGGACATTTTTTCGTCGTCCACGCGCACAAAGCCGTTGTGCATCCAATAATTTACAAAGTCGCAGCCGTGTGCGCCTTCGCTTTGGGCGATTTCGTTTTCGTGATGCGGAAACTGCAAGTCAGCGCCACCGCCGTGGATGTCGAAATGGTCACCCAGATGGTGCTCGCTCATCACAGAGCATTCAATGTGCCAGCCTGGGCGACCAGCACCCCAAGGAGATTTCCACGCTGGCTCCCCGGGTTTGGCGGATTTCCACAACACGAAATCCAGTGGGTCGCGTTTGGCAGTTTCTATCTCTACGCGCTCTCCGGCACGTAAATCTTCCAAGGATTTACCGGAGAGTTTGCCGTAGTTCTTGAAGTCACGCACCGAATAGAATACATCGGCATTTGTGCCTACATAGGCCAAGCCACGCTCGATTAGGCGCTGGATCATGTTGATCATGCCATCCACGTGTTGCGTGGCGCGTGGTTCGGCATCTGGGCGCAGCACGCCCAAAGCCGCAGAATCGGTATCCATGGCATCAATAAAACGCTGCGTAAGTGAGCCTATGCTCTCGTTATTTTCTGCGGCTCGCGCGATGATTTTGTCGTCAATGTCAGTGATGTTACGCACATAGTTCACATCCCAGCCGCTCGCGCGCAACCAGCGTGTCACCATATCAAACACTACCATCACCCGTGCGTGTCCGAGATGACAATAGTCATAAACTGTCATGCCGCAGACATACATGCGGACTTTGCCGGGCTCTATCGGTGTGAATGTCTCTTTTTCGCGGGATAGGGTGTTATATAGTTTGAGCATAATGAAGAAAGAAAGGAACTACTTGAATTTTTTGGAGATTTTTTGAATTCTATGGCAATTTTTGATAGAATTCGTGGCTCGTAATCTGAAGAAATTATACCACGATGAACCGTGCCCTTGCCTTTTGGCCTTGCTGTATGCTGCTCGTTTTTGGACTTAGTAATTTAGGAAATACGGCTTATGCTAATGATCTAAAACAAATTTTAGGCCTAGGCGATGAAAGCCAATCGTCGCAAGCCGAGTTTCGGCAAGGAGTGATTCTTGCCCAGCAAAACGACAGCGACGAAGCGCTGAAAATTTTTACAGAGTTAACCAAAAAACATCCGGAGTGGCCAGAGCCGTACAATAATATGGCGGTGATTTATATGGAAAAGGGTCAGTATGATAAAGCTAGACTAGCTCTGGAAGCCGCACTGAAGACCCATCCTAGCTACGCTACTGCACATGAAAATCTAGGGGGTCTCTACGCCAAGATGGCGAGCGACGCGTATGACAAGGCTTTGCAGGTGAACCATAGCAAAGCACCACCAACACCCAAATTGGTGCTGATTAAAGAGATCGTGCCTACAGGTGCGGTACATGTGGCGGCGAAACCAATACCACAGTTTTTACCCGGACTTGTGGTCCCCGTAGATAAACCCAAACCACCATCTCCACCACCTTTGCCACCGCCACCAGCAACGGTGATAGCCAAACCCGTTAAACCACCTGTAGCACTACCTGTAGCGGTTGACCAGCGAAATACGGTGATGGATGCTGTTCAAGGTTGGGCGAAAGCTTGGTCGGCCAAGGATGTACCCGCTTATTTGGCTTATTACGCGCAAGATTTCAAAACGCCTAATGGTGAACCGCGAGCTGAATGGGCGAAAGGCCGTAAAGAGCGTATCAGCCGTCCCTCTATCATTAAGGTCAGAGTGGAAGCGCCCAAAGTGAGCATTCAGGGCAACCGAGCAACTGTGGCGTTTAAGCAGGATTACCGCGCTGGAGAGGTTGTAAAGCGTACCCGTAAAGTGCTATATCTGCGACAATCTGCCAACTCTTGGGTGATTGAGCGCGAAGAAGCGGGTAAATGAGACGAAAGGCAATGAAGCGAAGGACAACCCTAGTTCTACTGACCACACTACTGGTGTCGTGGAATGCCACGGCCGTGTATCGGGCAGAGCACTCGTCCAGCAGTTTGGTGTCCATCATCAAAAACACGCCACGTGATATCGAAAATCTGTTGGTGAAAAGTCTGCTGGAAATCACGCAAGGCAAGCTGAATGAGGCACAGAGCAACATTGACCAAGTCATCACAGCGGTTCCCAATTTCAAACTAGCTTACTTGGTACGCGGCGATTTATTGCAAGCTAAGGCGCATCAGGTATTGAGTTTTGGCGCGGCGGCCAACGCCCCCAGCGACGAAATCGCCGATCTTAAGCAAGAGGCGCAAGTACGGTTAGAGCATTACCTAGCCCAAGCTCCTGAGCAGCCGGACGTGGTGTGGCAGTTGGACAGCACCCAGCGCAACGCTATTGTGGTGGATACGGTCAAATCACGACTTTATTTGTATCGCAACGATAACGGCAAGCCAACCTACGTTTCCGACTACTATGTAACGGTGGGTAAAAACGGCACCGTGAAGCAAAAAGAAGGTGACAAGAAAACTCCACTAGGCGTTTATTTTAGCGGTACGCAGCTAGCCAAAGAAAAGTTACCAGATCTTTATGGCATCGCCGCCTATCCACTCAATTACCCTAATGAATGGGACAAGAGACAAGGTAAAAGTGGCCATGGTATCTGGTTGCATGGCACGCCTAAGGAAACTTTCAGTCGCCCGCCTTATGCTTCGGATGGCTGCGTGGTGTTGACCAATGTGGATATTGAATCATTGGCACCTATCCTGAAAAATGGCAACACTCCCATTGTGATTTTGGCGGAAAACGAAGCTCCCACCACTTCCTCGGAACAACGAGCGAGTTTGCTGAGCGCTGTTGAGCAATGGCGTAGCGATTGGCAAAGCAAAAAGACCGAGACTTACCTCAGCCACTACGCACACGATTTCTTTAGCGAAGACATGAATTTTGAGTCATGGGCGGTGCATAAACGCCGGGTGCAGCAAGACAAGACATCGATTAAAGTGAATCTGTCCGACATCAGCGTTTTCCGCTATCCCAATAGCTCCAAGCCGATGGTTGTGGTCAATTTTAATCAGGACTACCAAGCCGACCAGTTTAGCCACAAGATGCGTAAGCGCCAGTATTGGCAGTTGGAAGAGGGACACTGGAAGATTTTGTATGAAGGCGCGGCCTGATGCGTTTTTTCGTGCTAGTGCTTTTGTTCTGCTGCGCCAACACGCTTGCAGCTAATCCGCAGGTAGAGTTTGAGACTAGCCGCGGGAATTTTGTGCTGGAGCTCTACCCAGACAAGGCACCGGTGTCAGTGGAAAACTTTCTGAAGTACGTCAACAACGGCTTTTACACTGGCACGGTATTTCATCGCACCATCAAAAATTTTGTAGTACAAGGCGGCGGGCTTACCGAAAGCTTGGAAGCCAAGTCCACTTGGTCTCCTATTGCCAATGAGTCCAATAACGGCCTTTCTAACGATCTGGGAACTGTCGCCATGGCGCGTGGCTATGCGCCGGATAGCGCAACTTCACAATTTTTTGTGAATCTGACGGACAACCGTTTTTTGAACTATTACAAAAGGGAAGCTGGACTTGAGGGTTATACGGTGTTTGGCCGCGTGGTCAAAGGTTTCGAGGTACTGCAGCAAATCAGTGAGAGCCCAACCGCAACGATAGCCAAGCTTAAGGACGTACCCAAGGAATTCACGGTGATACATACTGCACACATACTGGATACCCCTGTGCTAGCAGAAAAATTGCCCTTGCCACTATTAGCGGAGGCAAAGCTCTCTATGGGCAAAGCGGCATCAAAGAAAAAATCTAAAGTCACTCAATCAACTCCAAAACTTACTAAAAAAGGAAAGCCTCGTGGTTAAATTAAAGACTAATTTCGGTGTCATCACGTTAGAACTTGACGCAGAGAAAGCGCCCATTACCGTGGCAAATTTTCTGGAATATGTGAATAGCGGTTTTTACAACGGGGTGATTTTTCACCGCGTGATTAACGGATTCATGATTCAAGGTGGGGGCATGTTGCCCGGCATGGAACAAAAACCCACCAATGCGACTATCCAGAACGAAGCTAATAACGGGCTTTCCAACGATACTTACACCATCGCTATGGCACGCACGCCCAACCCTCACTCGGCCTCCAGCCAGTTTTTCATCAACATCAGCGACAACCATTTTTTGAATTTTTCTTCCGAGACTTCGCAAGGCTGGGGCTATTGCGTGTTTGGCCGCGTGGTCAAAGGGCAAAAAGTGGTGGATAAGATCAAGCTAGTGGAAACCGGAAGCCAAGGCGGACATCAGGATGTGCCATTGAAAGACGTGATAATCAAGTCGGCGGAAGTTGTTTGAACCAGACGCTCTTCATTTCAGACATACATCTATGTGAGGAAAGGCCGCAGATCACTGCACTTTTCCTCGACTTTTTGGCGACGACAGTCAAACAAGCCGAAACGCTGTATATCCTCGGTGATTTGTTTGAATACTGGGCGGGCGATGACGATTTGCCTGATCCCTATCACCAGCGCCTCGTAGCGGGCTTGCAAACACTGTCCGCAAGCGGTACTCGGCTTTATGTGATGCACGGCAATCGCGATTTATTGCTAGGCCAAGAATTTATGCAAGCTTGTGGAGCCAGACTGTTGCCTGACCCTACTGTTATTGAGCTATACGGCAAAACCGTGTTGCTGACGCACGGCGATAAACTGTGTACCGATGATGTGAAGTATCAGGAATTTCGCCGTCAAGTGCATGATCCCGCTTGGCAAAAAACCTTCCTTGCTCAACCTTTAGCTAACCGTAAAGCACAGATTGCCGGAATGCGTCAGCAAAGCGAACAAGAAAAAAGCCACAAATCAGAAGCTATCATGGACGTGAACGCGGGAGCTGTGGCGAGATTACTCGGTGAATACGACTTTCCACCCTTACTCATCCATGGACATACTCACAGAATGAACAGACACGCGCTCAACATCAGTGGGCATCAATGTGAACGCATCGTGTTGGGTGATTGGTATGAGAGCGGTAGCTACTTGGAGTGCGGTATGCAGGGTTGTGTGATGCAGGACATAATGGCTACTTAGGCTGCATAACCTTGGCTGCTGGCTCTTTGGCCATCTTAGCCATTTCTTCCTTGCTCATCTCTTTAGGTTTCACAGGCGGCGGATGTTTCGCCCACCAATTACTAGCGAACTTTTGTGCTTCAGCTTCTTCTTTGGCGCTAATCAGTTCGGCGACTTTGTCGCGGCCTTCCATGGCCGATGGAATAAGCTCGTCGCCTTTGATTTGGTCATCAGTGGCTTTGGGGTTGTTCTCTGCTTGTGGCTCTTCTGAAGCGGCGATGGAATACCAGGCATAAGCACGGGGTAGGTTGCGTTTACCGCCCTTGGTGTCGCCATTGGCGTACATATTGCCCATCATCACTTGCGCGGCGACATCGTGCTTTTCTGCGAGCTTTTCCGCCCATTTCATGGCTTCGACAAAATCCGGGGTGATGTCAAAACCACTGTACAGTTTGACAGCTAGTAAGCGTAGCGCATCTTTTTGCCCGGCTTTTGCCGCTAGTCGTAACCAATGCAGCGCTTTGGCTGTATCCTTGGGCATGTTGCGCCCATAGTTGTAACGCGAACCCAGTTCAAATTGTGCGACTAGGTCATTATGATTGGCTTTGTCCAACAATTCGGCATAAGGCAGCTTGTCGTACTCGGTCTTTTTGGGGGGCTCAGGCTTCTTTTTGGGCGATGGTGGCGGTGGTTGCAGGCCGTCGAAACCCACGTCTACAGGGTTGGCGGCGGTTTTGGTCGAGGTAGAGATTGAATCATCAGCCGCATACGCTAGATTGACCCATAGCCAGCCAGCCATCAGGCATGACCCGAGCAACATTTTTTTATGCATAATCTTCATTTATGAACCCTTCAAAAACGATTATCGTGTGCATCAATCACCGCGCCAATCCTGATGTGCCGTCATGTGGTGCACGAGGCGGTGAGGCCATTGCACAATGTATTGAGACTGAAATCGCGATACACACTTTAGATATTAACGTGGAACGTTTCCACTGCTTGGGCATGTGTGACTTAGGCCCCAATATCAAACTCTCGCCTTCCGGCAACTTCTATCATCATGTCAGCCTGGAAAGCTTACCAGAACTGGTACAACAACTTTCCGCAGATTAAGGCGTATGCCTACGGTGTATAACTTGGAATCTTGCTTTCATCCACTTCGTCTATCTGTTCAGGTTCCAAGAATTGCTTGGCGTAGGTGAGGTAGACTTTTTCGCGAATAAACAAATCAAACAAATCTGGATCTACGTGGTTGTCCAGTGTCATTTTGCCTAGAATAAATAGCGATTCAGACAGTGTTTTGGCCTTTTTGTAAGGGCGGTCTCGTGCCGTGAGCGCTTCAAAAATATCGGCGATGCCCATAATTCGCGCAGGTATAGACATTTGTTCTTTGGTCAGCCCGCGTGGGTAACCTTTTCCATCCATACGCTCGTGATGGCCACCGGCGTATTCCGGCACACGGCGTAGCGCTTTGGGGTAAGGTAGCGACTCCAGCATGTTGATGGTGACTACGATGTGGTTGTTAATCACCTGACGTTCTTCATTAGTCAAGGTACCGCGTGCGATGTTGAGGTTATACACTTCGTTTTCGGTGAGGAAGGGCACCAATTCGCCATGCTCGTCTTTATATTTATAGTTGGCGATTTGTTTCACGCGCTCTTGGTGTTCCGATGTCATGAATTCGCCGCCTATATTGGCGTTGCGGATAAATTCACGGTCATGGTCTAGCTGTTCTTTATGTGCCCGTAATTGCACTTCCATGACTTGGGCGTGGTCTGGGCGACCTTTGCGTAGCAAATCCATCTGCTTGCGCATCATTTCCACCTCGGCTTGGTGCTTGAGTAGTTCAAAGCGTGTGTCTATCAGCTCAATCCGGTCAAATATGGTGGCGAGCTTGGTGGCTTTATCTACCACGTATTCTGGTGTAGTGACTTTGCCGCAATCGTGTAGCCAAGCGGCGATACGCAGTTCATACAGCTCTTTTTCCGACATGCTGAAGTTAGCAAATGGACCTGTTGTCGCTTCCACCGCGCATTTACCTAACATCATCGCCATTTCCGGTACACGGCGGCAGTGGCCGCCAGTGTAGGGGGATTTTTCGTCAATCGCGTCAGCAATCAAGGTGATGAACGATTCAAACAGCGCTTTCAAACCCTCGATCAGGTTTTGGTTGGTGAGTGCGATAGCCGCTTGCGAAGCCAAAGATTCCACCAGTTGCTGGATTTGCGGAGTGAAGGCGATGACCTCTCCACTGCTATGGTCTTTGGAATTGAGCAGTTGCAACACCCCGATGATTTCCTTTTCATGGTTTTTCATCGGGATGGTGAGGAAGGATTTGGAACGGTAGCCAGTGTTCGCGTCAAATTTGCGTGTGCCAGAAAAGTCAAACCCCTCGGCTTCGTAAGCGTCTTCAATGTTGACTGTCTTGTCGTTGATGACCGCATAAGCCGCTACCATGCTGGTATTAGGTGTGCCATCTTCACGATAAATAGGTAGGGCGGGAAAGGGAATGTCTTTGCCAGTAGTGCCGCCCATGGCGATATTGAGCGAATCGGTACGCATGATTTCAAACTTGAGTTTGTCGTCATCGGTAACGGTGTATAGCGTACCGCCGTCGGCGTTGGCGATCTCTTTAGCACCCATCAGAATCATTTCCAGCAGACGCGAGGTATCACGTTCTGAGGATAGTGCCACGCCGATGCGGTTTAAGCGCTCGATATTTTCGAGCATCATCTTCACCTCAGTGACTCTGCGCTCCTCGGCTGTGCGCCGATTACTTGCAAGTGTTTCGGACTTTGTCGCGGACATTTTTTCTTCCTAAATAAAATGACAGCATTGCGATTGACGATTTATCTTTATAGATTGGCGCAAAGCCGCGCGCGCGTCAACTGCTTCAAGCTTTTGTTCGATGTTTTTTGATCTCATCTGACCGCAATTGTGCTGCGATTTTGTCCAGCACCCCATTGACGTACTTATGCCCGTCCGCACCACCGTATTTTTTGGCGAGTTCTATGCCTTCGTTGATTACCACCCGATATGGAATGCTGGGGTCAAAAGCCAATTCGTAACTGGCAATACACAATACCGCGCGTTCGACTGGGCTCAATTCCTCTACTTTGCGATCCACAAACTGCGCCATAGTGGTGTGTAACGCATCCATATTGGCAAGTACGCCTTGCAACAAGCTGCTGCAATAGTTTTGGTCGGCTCTGGCAAACAGTGCATCTTCTTGCAGGTGATCGGCGATGCTTTTTTCGCTGTTGGCGCTTAAAAAGTGCTGATAAAGCCCTTTCAATACCAGTTCGCGCGATAAACGGCGATTGCCGCTTTTTATTTTTTCTTCACTCACGGTGGTAATCATAGATGTCTTATCAAATTTGCCATTTCAATCGCCACTTGTGCGGCTTCAGCGCCTTTTATTGCGGCGCGACTCAAGGCTTGTTCATCGGTTTCGGTCGTTAAAATCGCATTGGCAACAGGGATGCCGGTATCTAGTTGCACTTCGCTAATACCACGCGCCGATTCATTCGCCACGATTTCAAAATGATAGGTTTCGCCACGGATCACAGCACCTAGCGCAATCAGCGCATCATAGTGCCGCGACTTTGCCATTTTGAGCAGCAATAGCGGCGTTTCTAGCGCCCCTGGCACGGTGGCGAGTGTGATGTCGGCATCGGCCACGCCGAGCCTGTGCAACTCGTTCACACAGGCACCGCGCAACGCATCGCCTACCACCGGGTTAAAGCGCGATTGTACGATGCCGATTCGCATTGAGTGACCAGATAAATCTTGTTCTAGGGTTTTCATCAGTATTCTCCTTTATTGCTGCCACGCCTGTGAGTGTAGCTGGTGACGCAGCCAGTTTTCCTTGTAAAGCTCGGCGAGTTTAGCGTTGCCGCGTAGTAACAGCAGGTTTTCCGCATTTTTATACTGTGCCGCAAAGGTAAAATTATAGCTGCCCGTGATGATAAGTACTTGTGGCGTATCTACGTCAATCAACATCACTTTATTGTGCGCGCTTTGATGTTCGCCATCCAGCCATACGGGTATTTTGGCCTGCGCAATTTGCGCCACCTTGTCATTTTCATGCTCTGATTGTTCAAGGTCGGCGATGAGCTTGACCTCCACGCCACGCCGATACGCGGCAATTAGCGCTAGGGCGATGTCTTTGTGAGTGAAAGAAAACGCCTGCACCAACACCTGTTTTTTAGCTTGGTTGATAGCCTTGATAATCATGCCCGCCGTGTCTTGTTCTGGGCTGAAAGCAACTTCTATGCTGCCGGTTGCAGCCAAAGTTCGACTAGGCGTTTGAAAGGCAAACGCTTGCGTGCCAAGCAGGCAAAAGGCGGCTAAGACTAAGAATTTAACAGGCAGAATTTTCTTAAGCGAGCGCTTCGACAACAGCGGAGGAACTAGCAGCGTCATTCTCGTCAAAGTTGAGTAGCACTTTGTCATCCACATCCACATCCACGATGACATGCCCGCCATTCGCCAAGCGTCCAAATAGCAATTCGTCGGCTAAGGCTTTGCGGATAGTGTCTTGGATGAGTCTCGCCATAGGCCGTGCACCCATGACTGGGTCAAAGCCTTTTTTGGCAAGGAAAGTTTTCAACGCATCGGTAAAACTCACTTCGACCTTTTTCTCGTGTAGCTGGTCTTCCAACTGCATCAAGAATTTATCCACCACACGCACAATCACCTCCTGATCAAGAGGTTTGAACGACACCGCGGCATCCAATCTATTTCTGAATTCCGGTGTAAATAAGCGTTTAATTTCCGCCATTTCATCGCCGCTGGCTTTGTTGGCGGTGAAGCCCATGCTGGATTTGGACAAAGCCTCAGCGCCAGCGTTGGTGGTCATGATGATAGTGACGTTGCGGAAATCGGCTTTGCGTCCGTTGTTGTCGGTCAGTGTGCCGTGATCCATCACTTGTAGCAGAATGTTGAAAATGTCGGGATGTGCTTTCTCAATCTCGTCGAGTAGCAGTACCGAATAAGGCTGCTTGGTAATAGCCTCGGTCAACAGTCCGCCTTGCTCAAAGCCCACATAGCCAGGAGGCGCGCCAATCAAGCGCGACACCGCGTGGCGTTCCATGTATTCAGACATATCAAAGCGCACCAGTTCTATGCCCAAAGTATAGGCCAACTGGCGTGCCACTTCGGTTTTGCCGACACCAGTGGGGCCGCTGAACAGGAACGCGCCGATGGGTTTTTGCGTATTGCCCAAGCCGCTACGCGCCATTTTTATGGCCGCTGCCAACATATCTATCGCGGCGTCCTGACCAAACACCACGGCTTTCAAATCGCGATCCAGGGTTTTCAGTGCGCTGCGGTCATCGCTGGAGATGTTTTTCGACGGAATACGCGCGATTTTGGCGATGATGCCCTCGATTTCTTTGTTGCCAATGACTTTTTTCTGACGCGATTTTGGCAAAATGCGCTGCGCTGCGCCAGCTTCGTCGATCACGTCTATGGCCTTATCCGGCAAGTGGCGATCGTTGATGTATCTAGCGGACAGCTCGGCAGCAGTAGACAGTGCTGCACTGGTGTATTTAACGCCATGATGTGATTCAAAGCGTGATTTTAAGCCTTTGAGAATTTCCACAGTTTCATCAATGGAAGGCTCGGCCACGTCTATCTTTTGGAAGCGACGCGACAATGCGTGGTCTTTCTCAAAAACACCACGGAATTCCTGGTAGGTAGTAGCGCCGATGCATTTTAACTGACCGTTGGAAAGCGCTGGTTTGAGCAGGTTAGA
>JANYIK010000027.1 GCA_025362115.1 Methylophilaceae bacterium | reverse complement strand
GGCGAGATGATGCTGAGCGGATATTTTTTGGCCAATACGGGATTGGCAGTGGCGGATTCACGTCCAGCCAGGTAATCCGGTAGCGAATCCAAATCCTCACCGGGTTGAAAGCCGTCATACATCTGCCTAAAAGGTCCGGCCACAAAGTTTTTGGCACCTTCCACCATGAACATGCACTTGCCGGTGGGGGTGGGGAAGTTGCCGTTTTTATGTGGCGCGCGATTATCCTTGGTATCCATCGCCAGCCGCGCAAAGCCGTGTTTGCGTAGGTAAGCCAAGTCTATGCCTTCGCAAGCAGGCGCATTCCAATTCACGTAATGTTCCAAACACTCAGAATCGCTCCATTTGAAGTTGTCTTCCTGAAACCCCAGCATTTTTGCCAAGCGACGGAAAATCTCATTATTGGGCAGTGCCTCGCCGGGTGGCTCGATACATTTTTCGTTGTATGTCAGGTACATGTGTCCCCAAGAGAGGATCATATCCTCCATCTCCGCGCCCATGGCGGCGGGTAGTACAATGTCGGCGTAAGATGCCGTGTCGGAGAGGAAGTGATCTGCCGCCACGGTGAACAAATCTTCGCGCTGCAAGCCCTGCACCACCTTATCGGTTTCCGGCGATTGCGTCACGGGATTGGTGTTCCACACCATCATCGCTTTAATCGGTGTTTTCAAATTCAATTCGCCGGTGAGCGCACGTCCCAGTTGCAGAATATTCACCACCTGCGTGCCTTCGGGAATCAAATCCGGGCGGCAAATGGTCATAAAGTCGTAGGGATGCTCCCACACCGGGAATTGCAAAATGCCGCCGCCCACATGCCGCCACGCGCCAATGAGCGCAGGCAAGCAGGTGACTGCGCGAATGGCTTGGCTGCCGCCATAACTTCTTTCAAGTGCGACACCCACGCGGATAGCCGCTGGTGAAGTCGTTGCGTATTCACGTGCGAATTTGCGAATGTCATCGGCTTTCACACCGGTGATTTTCTCTGCCCACTCCGGTGTGCGGGTTTTGGCGCGCTCGGCGAGCTCTTTGTAGCCCACCGTGTAATTGTCCACATAATCCTGATCCACCAAGCCTTCTTCGATGATCACATGCATCATCGCCATGGCCAGCGCACCGTCGGTGCCGGGCTTGGGCGCAATATGCCAATCGGCCTCTTTCGCGGTTCTGGAGGCATAGGCATCAATCACCACGACTTTTGCGCCACGTTTTTGCGCCTCGTGCACAATATGCCAGTGGTGCAAGTTAGTAGAAACAGAATTGCACGCCCAAATCACAATGTATTTTGAATGTGCAAAGCTTTCCGGATCCACCCCCGCCGTTGGTCCAACAGTGAGCAACCATGCGGTGCATGAGCCTTCGCCACAAAATGTGCGCTCGCACACGGTGGCACCCATGCGGTTAAAAAACGCATCGCCGCCATTTAAGCCGTGCACCAGCCCTTGGTTGCCGAGATAACTCACCGGCAAAATGGCTTGCGGGCCATCTTCTGCAATGATTTTCCCCCACTTGCTGGCGATTTCATCCAAAGCCTCATCCCAAGTGATGCGGGCGAATTGCTTGCTGCCTTTAGGGCCGGTACGTTTCATCGGGTAAAGCAGACGGTCGGGGTGATAGTGGCGCTTTTCGTAATCGTGTAATTTCACGCACAAGCCGCCGCGCGTCATCGGGTGCTCTTTATTGCCTTCCACCTTTAACAGTTTGCCGTCTTGCACGTGAAACACCATCGAACAAGTATCCGGACAGTCGTGCGGGCAGCCGCCGTGGTGGGTGGTGATGTTGTCAGGGCTTTTTTCTACGGGTGCGTTCATCTGAAATCTCCTCGTGTACGTTTTGGTTTTTTGCTGCTTTGATGAGCATCCTATGCCGAGTTGTATAAATGTCAAGCTGCGGCGATGGCAGTAGAGTCTAGGCTCGAATTAACTTTTGAATCCTGAGGTAATCGGATAACGTCTGTCCTTGCCAAATCCTCTATGGGTAATCCTCGCTCCCACTGGCGCCTGGCGGCGTTTGTATTCGTTGCGGTCTATCAGACTTATCATGCGCTTCACGTCTGATTCCGCAAATCCTACGCCTATGATTTCCGCCGGGCTGCGGTCGTATTCCACGTAGAGTTCCATGATGGCATCAAGGATTTCGTATGGCGGTAGCGAATCCTGGTCAGTTTGGTTGTCGCGTAGTTCCGCTGAAGGCGCGCGAGTGATGATACGGCTGGGAATAACGTGGGATAGGCTGTTGCGATAGTGGGCAAGTTTGTATACCAATGTTTTGGGGACATCTTTTAGTACTGCAAAGCCACCTGCCATGTCGCCATAGAGCGTGGCGTAACCCACACTCATTTCGCTCTTGTTGCCGGTGGTGAGTACGATGTCGCCGAATTTGTTGGAGAGCGCCATGAGCAGGGTGCCGCGGATGCGAGCTTGCAGATTTTCCTCGGTGAGGTCTTGTTCTTTGTCTGCAAACTCTGCACTTAGGCTGTTCAAGAAACTCTCGAACGGCTCTTGAATGGCAATTTCGCTATAGCGCACCCCTAATATTTTGACCATCTCACGCGCATCGTCTACGCTCATGGTTGCGGTGTAAGGTGATGGCATCATCACCGCCTTGACCCGCTCTTTGCCTAGCGCATCTACCGCGATAGCTAGTGTCAGCGCGGAATCAACACCGCCTGATAATCCCAGCAGTACGCCGGGAAAATGGTTTTTATTGACGTAGTCACGTACACCCAAACATAAGGCTTGATACACGCTAGCTTCCAATGGCAGTTCCAGTGCAATGTCGGCGTTTTGCGGGGTGTTTGCGTCAAACTCAACAATGCTCACAGTTTCTTCAAACGCAGGCAGTTGCTGGGTCACCGTGCCGTGTTGATTGACCACGAAGCTGGCGCCGTCAAACACCAACTCGTCTTGCCCCCCGACCAAATTCACATAGACCGCAGCCATGCCGGTTTGCCGCGCCCGCTCACGCATAATGTCGTGGCGCGATGCTTGTTTTTGCATGTGGAAAGGCGAGGCGTTGAGCGCTAGCAATACCTCAGCGCCAGCTTCTTTTGCCAGCCTTACTGGATTTGACTCCCACACGTCGGCGCAGATGTTGACCCCAAAGCGTGTGCCAGCAATCTCAAACACCAGCGGTGCATGTCCTTTGGCGAAGTAGCGCTCTTCGTCAAACACGCTGTGGTTGGGCAGTTCGTGCTTGAAATAGGTTGCTTCGATGTTGCCGTCACGCAGTAAAGACGCGGCGTTATAGTGTTTTCCGTGCTGCTGGTGCGGATGACCGACGAGCAGGGCGATGTCTTGCGTTTGTTGCGCAAGTTTACGCAAAGCGGTAGCGCAGGCTTGGTTGAAATCATCGCGCAGCAACAAGTCTTCAGGCGGATAGCCGGAGAGTGCGAGCTCTGGGGTGACGAGTAATGAAGCGCCGGCTTGATGGGCTTGTGCGGCGGCTAGGCGGATTTTTTCGGCATTGCCTTGGATGTCGCCGACGAGACAGTTTAACTGGGCTATTGCCACCTTCATCTAGTAAGAGCCGCCCGCAGCTTTGAGTATTTTCACAATCTCGAACTGTTGCTTTTTCATGGCGTAGACCAGCGCCGTCAAGCCGTACAGGTCTTTGGCTTTGACGCTGGCACCTTTGTCCAGCAACAATTGCGCGATGGGTGCTGAGTGACTATCTACGGCAAAGTGCAACAACGGTGTGCCTTTCGCGTCCTCCGCATTCACATCGCCACCTGCGTCTACTAATATTCGTGTGGCTTCCAGTTTGCCTTTTTTTACCGCCCAAGTCAGTGCAGTCCATTCGGTTTTGTCTTGGATGCCAAGTTTGGCACCACCTTCCAGCAAGGCTTTCAGTACTTCCACATGGTCTTCACGTGCGGCGATCATCAGCGCCGTCATGCCGTATCTATCTTGCGTGGCAGTATCTGCGCCACTTTTGAGCAAGGTTTTGACGGTGGCGACATCACCACTTTTGGCCGCATACATCAACACGCTACGGCCATCGTCGCTACGCGAGTTGACATTGCTGCCGTGCTGGAGCAGCAAATCTACAACATCGTTAAAGCCGGAAGAGGTCGCCAGACCTAAGGCACTCCAACCTGCCTCGTCACGTACTGCAACATTCGCGCCTTTATCCAGCAGCACTTTCACGGTTTCCAAAAAGTTTTTCTTGGCGGCGTACATCAGCGCTGTCCATCCAGTGCTGTCGCGCGCGTTGGCATCAGCCCCCTTGTCTAGCAACGCCGCTACTACTTTGGTATTGTTTTTACGCGCAGCGTACATCAGTGCGGTGATGCCGTCTTTGTCTTTGGTATTGGCACTGACACCGCTGTCCAGCATGGCGTTCAGGCCAGCCAAATCACCTTTGGCGGCCACCGTTAGCAGATAAGGAATTTCTTCATCGGCAGCCGTTATCAATGGGGTCGCCAACGGCAACAGCAGTAATGCGATACAAATGAGTTTCTTTATCATGATTTTGCCTTAGGGAAGCGCTGAATTATTCCGTTTTGTGGTTCGATACATTTCCCGTTCGCCCTGAGTGCCGCGCGTAGCGGGGTTTATCGAAGGGTCGAGCGGGAAACACTCACCACGAACGGAATAATTCAGCATATCTTTATGCCTTTTTTACCTTGATGGCGGTCTGCACCGCTTTGCCTAACTCGGCTGGTGATTGGGCAACAATAACACCCGCTTGTTCCAGTGCGCGGATTTTATCGGAAGCCTTTCCGCTCCCTCCGGCGATAATCGCTCCGGCATGTCCCATGCGTTTGCCTGCTGGAGCGGTAACTCCGGCGATATATCCGGCCACGGGTTTGGTGACGTGGCTCTTGATGTAATCGGCAGCGGCTTCCTCGTCGCTACCGCCAATTTCACCTACCATGATGATGGCTTCGGTCTCGGCATCGGCCTGAAACATCTGCAAGCATTCGATGAAATTCAAGCCTTTGATCGGGTCGCCGCCGATGCCCACACAGGTGGTTTGGCCGAGTCCCAATTGCGTGGTTTGGTGTACGGCCTCGTAAGTCAACGTGCCGGAGCGCGAGACTATGCCCACCTTGCCACGCAGATGGATGCTGCCCGGCATGATGCCGATCTTACACTCGTCAGGCGTGATAATCCCCGGACAATTAGGGCCGATAAGCTTGGCTCCAGTGGCCGCAAGCGCTGCTTTGACGTTGAGCATGTCCAGCACCGGAATGCCCTCGGTGATGCATACAATCAGCGCAATACCAGCATCCGCTGCCTCAATGATCGAATCCGCAGCATAAGGAGGAGGCACATAAATGACGCTGGCATCGGCACCAGTCGCCTTTACCGCGTCACGCATGGTGTTGAATACCGGCAGGTTCAAATGTGTTTGCCCGCCTTTACCGGGAGTCACGCCACCCACCATCTGCGTGCCGTAGGCCAGTGCTTGCTCGGAATGAAACGTGCCCTGCTTGCCAGTAAATCCTTGGCACAGCACTTTGGTATTTTTGTTGACTAGTATGCTCATGACTTCACCGCCGCAACTGCTTGTTTCGCCGCATCTGTTAAACCATTCGCCGAGATGATATCCAGCCCGCTTTCTGCCAGCATTTTGCGGCCTAAATCCACATTCGTGCCTTCCAGCCGCACGATGACGGGAATCTTCACGCCAACTTCTTTGAATGCAGTAATGATGCCTTCGGCGA
>JANYIK010000022.1 GCA_025362115.1 Methylophilaceae bacterium | reverse complement strand
AACACGGGCAAGCACCGGGCGACGCGACTTCGGAGCAGATGCACACCGTCGCCGACTTGGCCGACGAGTACAGCTTTGGCGAGCTGCGTGTGTCGCATGAGCAAAACTTAATTCTGGCGGACGTGAAACTCAGCGACTTGTTCGCGCTTTGGGAAAAAGCCCGTGCCAACGGCCTGGCAACGCCAAACATCGGCTTGCTTACCGACATCATCTGCTGCCCCGGCGGCGATTTTTGCTCGCTTGCCAACGCCAAGAGCATCCCGATTGCCACGGCGATTCAAGCACAATTCGACAACCTTGATTATCTGCACGACATCGGTGACATCGAACTCAACATCTCCGGCTGCATGAATGCATGCGGCCATCATCATGTCGGCCACATTGGTATTTTGGGCGTAGATAAAGACAGTGCTGAATTTTACCAAGTATCCATTGGCGGCAAGCAAGGCAATGACGCTAGCATCGGCTCTGTGATTGGCCCTTCGTTCGCAGCAGAAGAAATGCCCGGTGTGATCCAAAAATTAATTGACGTCTATATCAAAGAACGCACGCCGGAAGAGCATTTCATTGACACTGTACGCCGCATAGGGCTTGCCCCGTTCAAGGCGCATGTGTACGAGAAAGAGACTGCTCATGTCTAATTTGATTAAGGGTAACGCTATCGCTACCGACGAGTGGACTGTTGTTCAGCTCCCGGCCGCGCAAGAGGAAGTACGTAAGCAAGCAGGAAAAGTGGTGCTGTTTAAGCTCACCGGCGAGGATCTACCCACGCCTGAGCAAGTCACCACCACCGTGGTACCAGAAACCGGCAAAGTACTGCTGCCATTGGCAGTTTGGCTGGCACGCAAGTCTGAATTCACCAAGCGCTTGAACCATGGCGAAATCGGCATTTGGCTGGCGACCCACGAACCATTAGAGCTACTCGCCACCGCTGATTTGAATCTGTTCCCCGTCATCGCCGTGTACGTCGAACGCTTTCCTGATGGGCGTATCTTCTCGCTGGGTAATCTGCTGCGGTCGCGCTACGGATTCAAAAACGAACTGCGTGCCTTTGGTGACGTGCTACGTGACCAACTGTTTTTCTTAAAACGCTCCGGCTTTGACAGCTATTTAATCCGCGCCGACCGCTCGGCAGAAGACGCGCTGGCGGGCTTGCGTGACTTTTCCGAGCCGTATCAAGGCGCGGTGGATAACGCGCAACCAGTATGGCGGCGTTACAGCCGTCAGGCCGCACATCCGCAACCCAAAAAAGCCGCTGCTAGCCACGCTACAGCAGGAGATTTGGATTGAGCTTGCAAGAGAAAATCAACGCGGTTGCCACCTTGTTACAGCGTATCGAGCGCGACTTCTCCCCCGCCACCCTTGCCAGCAGCTTGGGCGCAGAGGATATGGTGTTGACCGACCTGGTGGCCAAACATGCGCCTAACATCAGCATTTTTTCGCTGGATACGGGCAGGCTCAACCCAGAAACGTATGACTTATTAGCCAAGGTGCAAGCCGCTTATGGCGACAAAGTAACGCTGAAAGTGTTCTACCCTGAAGCGCAAGTCATTCAAGTTTTTGTCGAGAAAAACGGCATCAACGCTTTTTATGATTCTGTAGAAAACCGAAAAGCCTGTTGCGGTATCCGTAAGGTCGAACCGTTGAACCGTGCTCTAAAAGATCACAAAGCATGGATAACCGGCATGCGCCGCAGCCAATCTGCCGACCGCGCCAATCTTGCATTTGAACAGAGTGATGCTGATCACGACATGGTCAAGTTCAACCCGCTGGCGGATTGGAGCGAAAAAGAAGTATGGGAATATATACGCGGCAACAACGTGCCGTATAACGAATTACACGACAAGTTTTACCCCAGCATCGGCTGTGCGCCATGTACTCGTTCTGTCGCCACGGGCGAAGACATCCGCGCCGGACGCTGGTGGTGGGAAGATGAATCCATGAAAGAGTGCGGCCTGCACGTAAAGAAAATATGACGACCCTGACTAAACGCACCTTGTCCCACCTTGACTGGCTTGAATCCGAGGCCATCTACATCCTTCGTGAAGTCGCCGGACAGTGCTCGAATCCAGTGCTGCTATTTTCTGGCGGCAAGGATTCACTGTGCATTTTGCGCCTAGCGGAAAAAGCCTTTCGCCCCGGGCGCTTCCCCTTTCCGTTGATGCACATTGATACCGGACACAACTATAAAGAGGTCGTTGATTTCCGCGACCAACGTGCGAAAGAACTAAGTGAACGTCTCATCGTGCGCTCGGTAGAAGACTCCATGAAACGTGGCAGCGTGGTGTTAAAAACCCCTGATGAGCCACGCAACAAACACCAGTCTGTAACCCTGCTGGAAGCCATTGAGGAATTCGGCTTTGATTGCTGTATCGGCGGGGCACGCCGTGATGAAGAGAAGGCGCGCGCCAAGGAGCGCATCATGAGTTTCCGTGACGAGTTCGGCCAATGGGATCCAAAGAACCAACGCCCCGAGTTGTGGAACCTGTACAACGCACGTTCGCACAAGGGCGAAAACATCCGCGCTTTTCCCATCTCCAACTGGACGGAAATGGACGTATGGCAATACATCGAACGTGAGAATCTAGAGTTGCCAAGCATTTACTTTGCCCATCAACGTGATGTGGTGATGCGTGGCGGCGCAATCTTTCCAGTGAATGTACCACTGACCAACGGCCAAATCATTAACCAGCCCAAGTCAGGCGACGAAGTCATCAACATGCAGGTTCGCTTCAGGACTGTGGGCGACATTACCTGTACTGCACCGGTGCAGTCCGATGCAGACACCACCGAAAAAATCGTCATCGAAACCGCCACGACTACCATCACCGAGCGCGGTGCCACCCGTCTGGACGACCAGACTTCGGATGCCTCGATGGAGCTGCGTAAAAAAGAGGGTTACTTTTAATTTGACCTCCAATAGGCACGTACAAAACCAGCCTCTCATTGTCATTCCCGCGCAGGCGGGAATCCAGCCAAGATTCAACAGAACTGGATTCTGGCCTGCGCCAGAATGACGACAGAAGGTTGAGATTTTTCCGTTCTTCATTCACATGCGTACACGATTAACAGAGATTCTGAGAATAATATGACCACACCACACAACGACTCATTATTACGCTTCATGACCTGCGGCAGTGTAGACGACGGCAAAAGCACACTGATAGGCCGCTTGCTGTTCGACACCAAAACCATACTCGCCGACACGCTCACGCAAATCACGCGCACCTCGGAGAAACGAGGCCTTGAAGCAGTAGACCTGTCACTGCTGACCGACGGCCTGCAAGCCGAACGCGAGCAAGGCATTACCATTGACGTGGCCTATCGCTATTTCTCAACCGGCACGCGCAAATACATCATTGCCGATGCGCCGGGACACGAACAGTACACCCGCAACATGGTGACAGCGGCTTCCACGGCTAATCTCGCCATCATTTTGATTGATGCGCGCAAGGGCGTACTGACGCAAACCCGTCGCCACTCCTTCCTGGCACATCTGGTAGGTATTCCGCACATCGTCGTTGCCGTGAACAAGATGGATTTGGTAAATTACGACCAAACAATTTACGACAAAATCTGCGCAGACTATCTGGCCTTTGCTACCGAGATCGGTTTACAGCGCGACGACCACGACATCAGCTTCATCCCTATGTCAGCGCTCAACGGCGACATGCTGGTGGATCGCGGCGATGCTATGCCTTGGTACACGGGTGACACCCTGCTGGAAATGCTGGAAGCCGCACCGCCCGCCCATTCCGAACGCGCCGAGCAATTCCGTTTTCCTGTGCAATTCGTGTGCCGCCCCCATGCTTCTGACAATCCTGAGTTACATGACTTCCGTGGGTTTATGGGACGTATAGAATCTGGTGACATCGCCATAGGTGATGCCGTCACCGTGCTACCTTCCGGTTTAAGCTCCAAGGTCAAAGCCATTCAAATCGGCGAAGAGCAACTACAAAACGCCACTACCGAGCAATCCATTACCTTGTTGCTGGAAGACGAAATTGATACCTCGCGCGGAGATATGATCGTCAAGACCGGTCAATCGCCGGAACCAGTAAAACAAATCGAAACCATGCTGTGCTGGCTTTCCGAAACACCGCTGTCCACCGCACGTACCTATATCGTGCGCCATACCACGCGAGAATCGAAAGCCAAGGTAGGGTCTATCAGCTACAAGGTGGATGTCAACACATTGGCACAATTACCTGCTGACGGCCTTGCCATGAATGACATCGCGCGTATCAGCTTCAAACTGGCGCAAGCCCTGATGGTGGATAGTTACACCACTAACCGCGCCACAGGGGCTTTTATACTCATTGATGAATCCACTAACAATACCGTGGGTGCGGGAATGATTACATGATTTTTTGAAGTGCATTTGAACTGAAACTGATAAAATTATGAAACTATTTTTTGGAGTAAAACCATGACCTATGTTGTGACCGAAAGCTGCATTCAGTGCAAATACACCGACTGCGTAGACGTATGCCCGGTAGATTGCTTCGTCGAAGGCCCTAACTTCCTCGCCATCAACCCCGACGAGTGCATAGACTGCACACTGTGCGTGGCAGAATGCCCGGTAGAAGCCATTTTCGCCGAGGATGACGTACCGGCGGATCAGCAAGACTACATTGAGCTCAACGCGCGGCTTTCCAAACTGTGGCCGGTGATTACGGCGCGTAAAGAACCGTTGCCCGACGCTGATGCGCACAGCAAAATGACGGGGAAGCGTGGCTTGTTAGTGGAATAAGCGCTATTTACCCTGAAATAAAAAAGAGGTTGCGGCCTCTTTTTTATTTGGCCGCGAGCCGCCACAGCGAAGTCATTTCAGCCGCGCGTGCCTTGTGTAGCGCATCGGTGGCATCCATCACTTTCGGGTGGTGCGGCTTAGCATCTAGCCTGTCCAGCACCTTCAACCCCGCAGCTTCAATCCAGCCTAGCAGCTCTTCGCGCGATCTGAGACCCAGATGCTCGGCGAAGTCAGAGAGGATCAACCAACCTTCGCCACCTGCTGTTAAATGTGCCGCCAACCCGGACAAAAATCCGCGCAACATGCGGCTTTCAAAGTCAAAAATAGCATGTTCTAAGGACGAACTGGGGCGTGCGGGAACCCAAGGTGGATTGCACACGACCAAGGGTGCGCGACCTTCTGGAAACATGTCCGCTTTGACAATATCAACGTGCGCCTGCAAACCCAATCTTGTTACGTTGTCTCTAGCACACGCCAAAGCACGTGAGTCTTGGTCTGTCGCCACGATGCGTTTTACACCACGTTTAGCCAACACCGCGGCCAGCACACCGGTACCAGTGCCGATGTCAAACGCCAGTTCTGTGGAAGGCAGCGGTGCTTGGTTGACCAAAGCCACATACTCGCCCCGCACTGGAGAAAACACGCCGTAGTGTGGGTGTATTTTGTTTTCCAAAACCGCGATTTCTACGCCTTTTTTACGCCATTCGTGCGCACCAATCAAACCCAACACCTCACGCAATGACACTACAGATGGGGCTTCAGCCTCGCCATAAGCTTCTGTACAAGCCGCACTCACCTCCGGAGCACGACGCAGTGGGATGCGGTAGTCGGCCTCCAACGGCAGCAACACCATGCCCAGCGTTCTAGCGCGTTGCGATTGGCTTTGCCGGTGCAGGTGAAAGGTTTCGGCAGGAGTGCTTTCAGCCTTGGATGTTTTGCGGCGAGCGCTGTTGTCTATGCGTCGTGATAACGCCTGGAGGAGCTGCCGTGCGTTTTGAAAGTCGCCGCGCCAGAGGATCGCCGTACCTTCGCAAGCAAGGCGATAGGCGGCATCGGCAGTCAGCGTGTCGTCCGCTACCAGTACTTTTTTAGGCGCTGCTACGCCAGCTTCAGAGCGCCATAAAGCTTCATGCGTTTTGCCAGCTTCAACCCAGCCAATAGACTCACCCACGGTAAAGTCGGCTCTTGCGCATCACCAGCCAGCCCAGCAAGGTGTAAGCCGCCATCGCCAGCGCCAAACCTGAAGGATGCGCCCACACCAGCGGCACGACTAATCCGGCGGAAACAGTGGAGAGCAGCATCTGCACGAAAGCCTGTCCCGATGCAGCGGTGCCGCGTATTTGGGGGTGTCTGTCGAGTGCCGCGAGCGATAATATTGGCATCGCCAGTGCCATGCCGATATTGAACAAGGCGACAGGTGCGATGTTGTAGGCGGTACTGACAGGCAGGGTGTAACAAATGCCGACATTGAGCAAGGCCATCCCCCCCATCCAACAATATGCCGTCTTGACCACTATTTGCGCTGAAACTTTGCCCGCTGCGCGTTTGGCGAGGTAAGAACCCAGCACCATGCCACACACGGTGGGGATGAACATCCAGCCGAATTGATGCTGGTTCAAACCCAAGTGCTTGACCAGAAATACCGGAGCGGCCAGCACGTATAAAAAGAAACCAGAGAAATTTGCGCCTATCGCAAATGCCAGTTTGCGAAATTCCGTGTCGCCAAAGATGTGCTGATAGTTTTCGAGCACCTGAGTTGCAGAAAGCGGTAAACGCTTCTCCGGCGGCATTGTTTCTGGCAAAAAGATTAGCGCCGCCCACAATGATAATGTGGCGTACAGGGCCAAAAAAATGAAAATAGCCTGCCAATGGATGCCCAGCAGCAACCCGCCGATAATGGGTGCCACAGCGGGTGCGATGCCAAACAACATCTGCACGGTCGCCATCACCCGCTGCGCCTGGACACCTTGAAACAAATCGCGCACCATTGCCCGCGCCACCACGTTGCCCGCGCCGCCGGAAATGCCTTGCAAAGCACGGAAAAACCACAAGGTCTCTACATTAGTCGCAAACGCACAACCGATGGAAGCCAGCACGAACAAGCCCAATCCCCATTTAATGGTAGCGATGCGGCCTATGGCATCAGAGATTGCGCCATGCCATAAGGTCATCAGCGCATAAGGTAATAAATAAAAAGTGAGGCTTTGCTGGATATGTATCGTGCTGCCGTGCAAATCCTGCTCCAACGCGGGAAAAGCAGGCAGGTAGGTATCTATGGCAAAAGGTGCGAGTGCGGCAAGACTCGCCAGAATAAGCGCAATGCGGTTGTTGGAAAGCATGGACTGGATTATGCCACAGGTTAAGCCCCCTCACCCCAGCCCTCACAAGGGGCGAGGGCGCAGATGCAAAGGCATTAAGGAACGGCGTGAAACTCTTCTATGCGCTCTTTTAACTCACCAGCGATGATTTTTTTGGAGTTTTTGTCGGTGCGAAAGATGATGGGTTGTGCTTGTAGCACCGGATTTTGCGCGTCCTTCAATGCTTGTTCAATGATATGGTGATGCGGCGACAAACTACATACCGGGTCAGCGGCTTCCGGATCGCCTGCCAACATCATGGCCTGGCAACGACATCCGCCGAGATCGTTTTCTTTTTCCGGGCAGGTGCGGCACGGTTCTTTCATCCAGTCATCGCCCCGATATTTATTGAACGCGGGTGAGTCTTTCCATGCCCATTCCAAGCCATGTTCGCGCACATTGGGGAAGGTCATGCCGGGCAACACCCGTGCAGAGTGGCATGGCAGCACCGTACCTTCCGCAGTGACGATCATGAATACTTCACCCCAGCCATTCATACATTTTTTCGGGCGCTCAGCAAAATAATCAGGCACCACAAAAAAGATTTGCATCTTTTTGCCCACTTTGGCGCGGAATTCATTGGTCACCGCTTCAGCGTGATCTATCTGCTCGCGGGTGGGCATCAGCTGGTTGCGATTGACCAGCGACCAGCCATAATATTGGGTGTTGGCGAGTTCGACATAATCCGCGCCCAAGGCTTCGGCCATCTCTAAAATTTCTTTGATATGCCCAATGTTGTAGCGGTGCATCACCACGTTCAATACCATGGGGTAGCCGTGGCCTTTAATCATGGCGGCTACTTTTTTCTTGAGTTCAAAAGTCTTGGTGTTGGTGATGAAATTATTGATTTCTTCGGTGATGTCGTGCATCGAAAGCTGAATGTGATCCAGCCCGCCTTCCTTGAAAGCCTGGATGCGCTTTTCTGTGAGGCCGACACCCGATGTAATGAGATTGCTGTAGTAACCGAGCTTTCTAGCCTCGATCACAATATCTTCAATATCGTCACGCAACAGCGGCTCACCGCCGGAAATACCCAATTGCAGCGCACCCAATTTTCGCGCGTCGCGCAGCACCTTGATCCAATCTTCGGTAGAAATTTCGTTTTGGGTGTGTTTGTCGTAATCGGTGGGGTTATAGCAAAAAGCACAGTGCAGCGGACAGCGATAGGTTACCTCTGCCAGCAGCCATAGTGGCTGGGTGTGGGTGATATTGGCAGCGACGCCGTTGTTTTGTTGTGCTTGGGTCGTTTTTTGAACTACTTTTTGCACAACCGATTGTCCTAACGATGCTTGTGTCATTTTGCTACTCCTTAAATTGCTGCGCTGCCACTCAAAGCTTACGCAACCAGGCCTTGCCCACGGCCAGATCGAACATACCCAGAATATCGGTTTCAATATCATCCGCATCGGGGAACGCCGCTTTCAACTCTGCCACGATGTCGCCCACGGTCGCTTTGCCGTCCAAACGCTTCAGCACTTCGCCCGCGCCACCATGCAGCTTGACCATGCCTTCAGGGAACAGGATCACATAACTCTGCTGCGCTTCTTCCCACTGAAAACGGTGGTGATGTGCTATCGCGTAAATATCTGAATGTTCTATATTATTTTCCATGGTCATGCTCTATTTTAGCCTAATCGAAGTGAATCACTGGTTGACGCAAATAATCGCGGTTTTCAACCTTAATATCGGTACAAGCGAGCATGATGGAATCCGCAATCACCCACAGCACATTGAGCTTGAATTGCAAAATTTCCAACGCCTTTAACTGCAATTCACGACTTTGGCTGAAGTAATCCAGCGTCACGCCTAACCCTTGTTCTACATCCCGGCGCGCTTCAGTCAGGCGTTTTTTGAAGTAGCTCAAACCTTCTTCTTTAATCCACGGATACATGGTCGGCCACGAGCTGATGCGCTGCTGGTGAATGTGAGGGGCGAACAATTCGGTAAGACTGGAACAGACGGACTCCTGCCACGGCCTTTGCCGCGCAAAATTCACATAGGCATCCACCGCAAACTTGACGCCGGGACTGACCATTTTTAACGAGGTCACCTCGTCGCGTTTCAACCCCACAGCCGCACCTAGCTGTATCCAAGCCTCAATGCCGCCTACTGCGTCACCTACGCCATCGTGATCGGTAATCCGCACAATCCACTGTTTACGCACTTCGACATCAGGGCAATTGGAGAGAATGGCAGCATCTTTAACCGGAATCGAAATCTGATAGTAAAACCGATTCGCCACCCAGCACTGAAGCTGTTCTTTACTCAGCTTACCTTCGTACATCATGACGTGGAAAGGGTGGTAAATATGGTAGCCCTTGCCCTTCTCACGCAGCTTTTCTTCGAATTCTTCCCTGCCCCAAGGTTTTTGATTCAATCTCAACTCCTTTTACAAAATAATATCCATACCATCATAGGCCACTTCGATACCGTGTTGGTTCAATGTAGCCCGCTCGGCAGAATCTTCACGCAGAATCGGGTTGGTATTGTTGATATGAATCAAAACTCGGCGTGCTTGCGGGTACTGGTTTAGCACTTCTATCATGCCGCCTTCACCAGACTGCGGGTTATGGCCGATGTCGCGGGCTTTTTTAGTCATCAGCCCCATGTCTATCATTTCAGTGTTAGTCCAGAAAGTACCGTCTACCATGATGCAATCGGCTTGCCGCATCAGCGCTGGTAAATGCGGCTCGATCTCGCCCAAGCCTGGGGAGTACCAGCACTTCTTGCCGCTGCTGATTTCTTCTATTAACACGCCTATGGTGTCGCCGGGATGCGGGTCATTACGGTGGGGAGAATACGGTGGTGCAGCACTCTTGAGCGCTACGGCAGTGAACTTCAGATTCGGCGCACCGGCGACTTCAAATGTCGAGCCATCCGCCTGAATCTGGTGATGATTGACACCGCAATAATGCCCAAGAATGTTGAGCAGTGGATTGCCCGTGGTCAAGTCTTGATACACCATATCCGTGCAGTAAATCTCGCGTCTTACCTTGCCCTCGCGCAGCATCAGCAAACCGGTAGTGTGGTCTATCTGAGCATCAATCAACACGATCCCGGCAATACCGCTGTCGCGAATCGCGCGACCGGGTTGCAGCGGGGCGAATTCTTGAATTTGTTGGAGTACGTCAGGAGAAGTATTGAAGAGCACCCAGTTGATACCATCGCCGCTGACACAAATAGAAGATTGCGTGCGCTTGGTGGCTTTGATAGTGCCTTTACGCAAGCCATCGCAGTTAAAACAGTTACAGTTCCACTGCGGAAAACCCCCGCCTGCGGCTGCGCCTAGAACATGAATATGCATTATTTCTCTCTAACTATAAAAACCATTCTTAACCCCCTCCCCTTCTCAGGGGGAGGGCTGGGGTGGGGGTTAAGTGCATCAAATACACATCTAACCCCCATCCCCGTATCAAGTACGGGACAGGCTCTAACCTTCCCCCTTCGAGGGGGAAGGAACAAATTTTGTGACTCACAAGGTTCTATAAACTACAAAGCCACCTTACGGTGGCTTTGTTGACCATCACAATCTTAGCGATTGCGACTTTCAACGCTTGCAATCTTAGCGATTGCAAACGTACATGGTTACTTCAAAACCGAAACGCATTTCGGTAGCAGCTGGCTTGGTCCACATGTTGAATTTCCTTTATGGTGTTTTGTAAATGCGGTGGTTGCCCACCACGCTAAAGAACGTTTAACGTTCGAGATGGATTGTGTTCGCGTCAACCTCGCTTAGGCAGTGTGTTAATCCGCAAATTGCACTCATGAATATCATGAGCCATCTTTTAACAACTTTATCTGCTTATTCTCCAAATAACACCACTCGCCTTCCCGCAAATTCAATGTGGCCAGCTTCAACTGACCTATCTCGGTGCGCCGCAGTGCCGTGCAATGATTGCCCGCAGCGGCCAGCATGCGCTTAACCTGATGGTATTTCCCCTGCTCCAGCACGATCTCGATCTGGTTCGGCGCTATCATGCAGCAGGTCACTGCCGCCAATGGCGCGGGTTCGTCGTGTAGTTTCACACCTCCAAGTAACTGTGCGACCAGTTGTGGAGTCACTGGCTCGTGCGTGGTGGCGACGTACACTTTAGGCACGTGGCGCTTGGGCGAAGATTGGGCGTGGATAAACGCACCGTCGTCCGACAACAACAGCAAACCGGTCGTGTCATGATCCAGACGACCAACAGGCTGTACGTCGCGGCGGCTAAACTGTTCCGGTAATAAACCAAACACACTGGGGTGATGGCTTGGTTTGCGCGAACATTCAATATCGGCAGGCTTGTTGAGCGCGATATAGACATGCTCACGGTAGCGGTACGGCTCATCAAAGACGCTGAATTCAAGGTCATCAGTAATGAGGCTGGTTTGGCTATCCGTGACAACTTCACCACTGATTTCCACTTCGCCGCCATGAATCAACTCACGACAGTATTTGCGCGTGCCGAAACCTTGTGATTGGAGGATACGATCTAGAGGCAGTTTGCTCATGTGTGGATTGTTAAGTTAT
Source organism: Methylophilaceae bacterium (assembly GCA_025362115.1). Taxonomy (GTDB): domain Bacteria; phylum Pseudomonadota; class Gammaproteobacteria; order Burkholderiales; family Methylophilaceae; genus CAILHX01. The sequence continues at coordinate 1,622 of JANYIK010000022.1, read as the reverse complement.
TTGTGTTGAGTATAACTCTACGTAATCCTTCACCACCGCGTAAAATACGCCACAACTATCCCAATTCCGATTGAATGAATGAAAACCCCAAAAAGACTTGAACCACTGGTTGAAGATGGCCTGGTAGATGAAGTCATCCGCCAACTGATGAGCGGTAAGGAAGCGATGGTATTTGTCGTTCGCTGCGGTAACGAGGTTCGTTGCGCCAAGGTTTATAAAGAAGCCAATAAACGCAGCTTTCGCCAAAGCGTGGATTACACCGAAGGCCGCAAGGTCAAGAATAGCCGACAGGCGCGCGCCATGCAAAAAGGCTCCAAATATGGCCGAAAAGCGCAAGAAGAGGCCTGGCAAAACGCCGAAGTGGATGCCCTTTACCGCCTTGCCGCCGCTGGCGTGCGCGTACCCAAACCCTTCAATTTCTACGAAGGTGTCCTGCTCATGGAGTTGGTAACAGACGACACTGGCAATGCCGCACCGAGACTCAATGATCTGCATCTCACCGAAGAACTTGCACGTGATTATCACCATGCCTTGATTCAGCAAGTTGTTCGCATGTTGTGTGCCGGTATCGTGCATGGCGACCTTTCCGAATTCAACGTGCTGGTTGGCAGCGATGGGCCGGTCATTATCGATCTGCCGCAAGCAGTAGACGCGGCGGGTAACAACCACGCCAAGAGCATGCTGGAGCGTGACGTGACCAATCTGGCCAATTATTTCGGCCAGTTTGCCGCCGACCTCAAAAAGACCGACTACGGCAAGGAAATCTGGGCGCTGTACGAAAGTGGTGAGTTGCATCCCGACATCAAGCTCACGGGCCGTTTTGAGCGCATCCTGCCGCCAGTTGACTTGGTCAGCGTGATGCGCGAGATAGATGACACCATGGCCGAAGAGAAGGCTCGCTTGCAGGCATTGACATTAACGCGCTGAGAATTCAGCATTAGCGGATTCTCTTTAAGCTGTAACAAATGAAATAAACGGCGATGCAGCACTTCCAAATCGATTTGATATCCCCAGAAACTGCCAATACGCTGGATGCTATGTTCCATGAGCGTGTGCGCCGCACCCCTGACGATTTAGCTTACCGCTACTTTGATGACCAGGCCTGCGATTGGCAAGATTTGTCCTGGGGGCAAATGTTGCAGGAAATTGCTCGCTGGCAAAGAGCCTTGATGGGTGAAGGCCTGCAACCTGGCGACCGCGTCGCCATCATGCTGAAAAACTGTCCCTCATGGGTAATGTTCGATCAGGCGGCACTAGGGCTGGGGTTGGTGACCGTGCCGCTGTATGTGGCAGATAGACCAGAGAATGTTGCTCACGTACTGCAAGATAGCGGCGCCAAGTTGCTATTGTTAGATAGCGCCCAACACTGGCATCCGGTACGCGAAGCCTGTAAAAACGTCACTTCACTTATCCGAATCGTGACTATCAAAACGCCGCCAGAAGGCGACGATGACGACAGGCTACGCGGCATTGACGAGTGGTTACCAGATAGCGGTGGCGAGTTCCTGCACCTGACCTCCGATCCAAAAACACTGGCTACCATCGTTTACACCTCCGGCACCACAGGGAAATCCAAAGGAGTGATGCTCAGCCATGACAACCTGGTACAGAATGTGTGGAAC
>JANYIK010000003.1 GCA_025362115.1 Methylophilaceae bacterium | reverse complement strand
CAAATCGCGATCCAGGGTTTTCAGTGCGCTGCGGTCATCGCTGGAGATGTTTTTCGACGGAATACGCGCGATTTTGGCGATGATACCTTCGATTTCTTTGTTGCCAATGACCTTTTTTTGGCGCGATTTTGGCAAAATGCGCTGTGCTGCGCCAGCTTCGTCAATTACGTCTATGGCCTTGTCCGGCAAGTGGCGGTCGTTGATGTACTTGGCGGATAACTCGGCGGCGGTAGACAGTGCCGCGCTGGTATATTTAACGCCGTGATGCGACTCAAAACGTGATTTCAAGCCTTTGAGGATTTCTACTGTCTCGTTGATAGAAGGCTCGGCCACGTCTATTTTTTGGAAGCGACGCGACAATGCGTGGTCTTTCTCAAAAACACCACGGAATTCCTGGTAGGTAGTAGCGCCGATGCATTTTAACTGACCGTTGGAAAGCGCTGGTTTGAGCAGGTTAGAGGCATCCAAGGTGCCACCGCTGGCCGCACCCGCGCCAATCAGGGTATGGATTTCGTCTATGAACAGAATCGCATCTACATTTTCGCTGAGCTTTTTTAGTACCGCTTTCAGACGTTGTTCAAAGTCGCCCCTATATTTGGTGCCAGCCAGCAGCGCACCCATATCCAGCGAATATATAGTGGCTTTGGCCAATATCTCTGGCACGTCGCCTTCCACGATAAGTCGCGCTAAACCTTCAGCAATGGCGGTTTTGCCCACACCAGCCTCGCCTACCAGCAGCGGGTTATTTTTGCGACGACGACACAGGGTTTGGATGACACGCTCTAACTCTGGGCCGCGACCAATAAGAGGGTCTATCTTGCCGGCCAAAACTTGGGTGTTGAGATTGAGCGTAAAGCTTTCTAGCGCGCTGGTAGAAGCTTGATCTTGTTCGGTGTCTTGCTGATCGCTGCTACTACGTTTGGTAGCACCAGCGTTTTCGGTCACTTTAGAGATGCCGTGCGAAATGAAGTTGACTACGTCCAAGCGCGTTACGCCTTGCTGATGCAGGAAGAACACGGCATGGGAATCTTTTTCACCATAAATTGCTACCAGTACATTAGCACCGGACACTTCTTTTTTGCCGGAGGATTGGACATGGAGAATGGCACGTTGAATCACACGCTGGAAGCCCAAGGTTGGCTGGGTGTCCACTTCTTGTGTGCCAGAGACGATATGCGTGTGTTCATTGATGTAATCAGTGAGTTCGCGGCGCAAGGCTTCAATATCGCCACCACAAGCACGCAGTACTTGCGATGCGGTAGGGTTATCCAGCATTGCCAATAGCAGGTGTTCCACGGTGATGAGTTCGTGGCGCTGCTGCCGCGCTTCCATGAAGGCTATGTGTAGGGAAACCTCTAACTCTTGTGCAATCACTTCGTCATTACCTCAGTTAAATTCAGCCTTCTTCCATTTCGCATTGCAACGGATGCTGGTACTCGCGTGCTTTTTCTGTCACTTGTCTTACCTTGGTTTCAGCCACATCGCGTGGATATACGCCACATACTGCCGAACCCTCGTTGTGTACTTTCAACATCAACTGCAAGGCTTGCTCACGACTCTTGCCAAAATAGGTCTCAATGACTTGTACCACAAACTCCATTGGCGTGTAGTCGTCGTTGAGCAAACGTACTTTATACAAAGGCGGCGGTTTAGGCTTGGACTCGCCTGTTTCAGCTTCGTTTCGTTCAACAGTCTTTGTCGCCATGTGAGCCTATTTTGAGCTTATCCAAAAATAATTCAAGCCCTAAATGGGAATGAATTTAACTGCGTATAGAGACTATCTTCACAATACGGTCTTGGGTTTGAATGATTTCAAGGGTATGTCCCGCAATCTTGAAGCTGGTTCCTACCTCAGGAATGTCTTCAAAATGTTCCAACACCAAGCCATTCAAGGTCTTCGGACCATCTAATGGAAAGCTTAATTTTAATTTACGGTTCAGTTCGCGCAAGGTCACAGCGCCATCTACTAGCCAGCTACCATCGCCTTGCTTATGAAACAGCACCGAGTTTGCGGGCGATTGCGAGGTAAATTCGCCCACCATTTCTTCCAGAATATCTTCTAAGGTCACCAAGCCCTTGAGTTGGCCATATTCGTCTACCACCAAGGCCAGGCGTTGCTGTTTTTCCTGAAACTGTTGTAATTGGGTGTACAGAGGTGTGCCTACAGGTACGAAATACGGTGCGCTCATGACCTCAGTGAGAGATTCTTTAGTCAACTCGCTATTTTGTGTTTGATGTAACACCTTACGAATGTGCAAGATGCCGATGATTTCTTCGTTTTGCCCACCACGTACCGGCAGGCGCGTGTGGTGGCTGGTGGCGATTTGTTCGGCGATGGTATCGGCTGAAGCATCAAAATCCACAGTTTCAATTTGGGTATAAGCCGTCATTACATCGTCTACCGTGACTTTTTCCAGCTCAAATAGATTGAGCAAGATGTTTTGGTGTTGCTGCGGAATAAAGCCGCCGGACTCTTGCACGATGGTACGTAGTTCTTCCATGCTGATGGCTTGTATGGTCTCGGTAAAGTTGGGATTGAGTCTTAACAACCCTAAAAACGCACGCACGAAAAGATTGACGAACCAAGTAATTGGTTGCGTGATTTTGAGCAACACAATGAGTACGTAACTGGCGGCGAAGGCCACCGGTTCGGGATAGGCTGCAGCGATGACCTTGGGTGAGATTTCGCTGAATACCAAGATAGACAAGGTGATAGCGAGTGTGGATAGGGTCAACACTACTTCACCTTGACCAAACAAACGCACAGCGATGATGGTGGCGAGCGTAGTGGATGCGGAAATAGTGAAGGTGCTGCCGAGCAGAATCACGCCCAAAAGCTTGTCAGTTTTCGCTAGTAACAGCGCAGTGAGTTTGGCTCCGCGATGGCCTTCCTTGGCCAAATGCCTCAAGCGATAGCGGTTGATGGACATCAACGCGGTTTCGGACATGGAGAAGAATGCCGAGGCTACGAGCAAGGTAAACAAGGCAACAAACAGCAGCGATAAGGGGATGTGATCCAAGTGGCTTGCTACGAGTTAAGAGACGCGCCTAGTTTCCCTGCTAAGGTAAAGCCTTGTCAAGGTTGTGCGTCAGCTTCTTTTTTGGGTTCAGGCTTAATCATGTCTTCGCGCGAAATCCCTAGCCATAGAACGATAGGGCTGGCGACCAGTACCGAGGAATAGATGCCGAACAGAATACCGATGGTGAGCGCCAAGGCGAAGTTGTGCAGTACCTCGCCGCCGAAAAACAACATAGAACACACCATGGTTTGTGTCATCAAGTGAGTAATGACGGTACGTGACATGGTGCTGGTGATGGCGTTGTCAATGATGGTGCTGACACTCGCTTTACGCATTTTGCGGAAATTTTCGCGTACGCGGTCAAACACCACTACGGATTCATTCACCGAATAACCCAGCACAGCGAGCACTGCGGCGAGGACGGTGAGGTTGAATTCCCACTGAAAAAAGGAAAAGAAGCCCAGAATAATCACCACGTCGTGCAGATTGGCGATGATTGCGGCTACGCCGAATTTCCATTCAAAACGCAAAGCCAGATAAGCCACGATGCCCAGTGACACCAGCAGCAGCGCCATTGCGCCGTTTTCGTACAACTCCTTACCCACTTGTGGGCCGACAAATTCAACACGGCGCATCTGCACCGAGGCATCGTCCTTACTCAAGGCGATCAACACTTGTTCTGATAATTTGGCACCACTAACGTCTTTTTTCACCGGTAAGCGTATTAGTACGTCATGGCTAGTACCAAAGTTTTGTACCGAGGCTTCTTTGAGGCCGATGGTGTCAATGGTGCTGCGTATCTTGGTGAGATCAGCAGCTTGTGGGTAGGCCACTTCCATTACCGTACCACCAGTGAAATCCACACCGAAATTTAAACCCTTGGTTGCTAGGAAAAACACCGCCAGCAAAAACGTGAGTAAGGAAATAGAGGTGGTGAGCTTGCCATAGCTCATGAAGGGGATGTCACCTTTGATTCTGAATAATTCCATTTTTATCTTAACCTTAAGCTAATTTCTTAACCAATCACGAGTTTGGTGATTTTGCGACGATAACCATAGGTGAGATTGACCAGCCCGCGCGACACTATTACCGCGCTGAACATGGAAGTCAAAATTCCTAGCACATGTACGATGGCAAAGCCGCGCACCGGACCTGAGCCAAACGAGAACAGCATCACGCCTACAATTAATGTCGTCACATTGGAGTCAAGAATGGTGCCAAAAGCGCGGTCATACCCCGTACTAATAGAGGCTTGCGGGCTATTGCCGTTGCGCAGTTCCTCGCGTATGCGCTCGTTGATGAGCACGTTTGCGTCAATCGCCATGCCCAAAGTAAGTGCGATAGCGGCGAGACCAGGCAAAGTGAGCGTGGCTTGTAGCATGGACAACACCGCCACCAGTAGTAGCAAATTCACGCCCAGCGATAACACTGAAACTGTGCCGAACACCAAGTAATAAGCCATCATCATCACCGCAATGGCGAGGAAGCCGTACATTGTAGAATGTACGCCACGCTTGATGTTTTCTTCACCCATGCTGGGGCCAACGGTGCGCTCTTCTATGATGTCCATAGGTGCCGCCAGTGCGCCGGCACGTAACAGCAGCGATACGTCGGTGGCCTCTTGCACATTGGCCATACCAGAAATCTGCACGCGTCCACCACCGATTTCTTCTTGTATCACCGGTGCGGTAATCACTTCAGACAGATTTTTTTCTACCAGCACGATGGCCATGCGCTTACCCACGTTTTCGCGGGTGATTTGCTTGAAAATGCGCGCACCACGGCCATCCAGGTTGACGTGTACCACCGAGCTACCAGTTTGATTATCCAAGCCAGGACTGGCATCGGTGATGTAGTCACCGGTCAACACCACTTGTTTCTTGAGCAGGATAGGACGGCCTTCACGATCACTGAACAGCAATGAACCAAAAGGTGCGGTGGCGTTTTTATCAGTAGGCTGTGGATGTTCTTCGTCAACCATGCGAATTTCCAGTGTGGCGGTGCGGCCAAGTATTTCCTTGGCCTTTGCAGTATCTTGCACGCCGGGCAACTGGATCACCACGCGATCCGCACCTTGTTGCTGGATGATAGGTTCGGCTACGCCCAACTCATTGACACGGTTATGCAGGGTGGTCATGTTCTGCTTGAGGGCGAAATCTTCAATGTGTTTTTGCGCGGGTAAGCCTAGACTGGCAATGAGCTGTTTTTCGCCTTCGCCACCTTCGGTCTCTTTCAAGCTGAGATCAGGAAAGTCTTTGCTAATTACGGCCTTGGCTTTATCACGATCCACCGCCAGTTTGAATTTGATCTGTATCGTTTGCCCCTCACGCCCAACACCACTATAGGCGATGCGTTTGTCGCGTAACTGCGTGCGGATGTCACCCACATAACGTTCTAAAGCTTTGTCCAGCGCCGCTTTCATGTCTACTTGCATGAGGAAATGCACGCCACCGCGCAAATCCAGCCCTAAATACATAGGCAATGCGCCTAAATGACGCAACCAATCGGGTGAGCTGGATAATAAATTGAGCGCTACCACGTAACCTTCTCCCAGTTTGCTTTGCAGCACGTCTTTGGCCTTGATTTGGGTGTCTGGGTTGGCAAAACGCACCTTGATGCTGGTTTTATCCAGAATGATGGCTTGAGGTGCCAAATTAGCCGTTTTCAGCGTGCTTTCAACATCAGCCATCAGAGCGGTATCTACTTTGACGTTGGATTTAAGCGCAGAAATCTGCACTGCAGGCGATTCACCAAACAGGTTAGGCAGCGAATACAGCGCGCTGAGCAGCAGCACCAAGCCGATAAAGATGTATTTCCACAGAGGGTAACGATTCATGGGGGACTCAAGCAGTGATTAGATGGCTTTAATAGTGCCTTTGGGTAGTAGCGTTTGTACCGTAATTTTTTGCACATTGACCACGGTGTCAGTGGCAATCTCAAGGCTGACGTAAGCCTCGCTCACCTTGACCACTTTGCCTACTAAGCCGCCAGTGGTGGCGACTTCGTCACCCTTTTGCAACGCGGCGAGCATGTTACGATGGTCTTTGGCCTGCTTCATTTGCGGGCGAATCAACATAAACCAGAACAACACAAAGATGATGATGAATGGCAGAAAGCTGGTTAAACCTGGCGCTGCGGCATCGGCAGCGTAAGCGTTGCTAATAAACACGGGATTTTCCTTAAAAGTTAGATACTAAAAAACCGCGAGATTCTAACACAGCGTGGCTCTTTTCTCATGAAACGCTCTGGTGAAAGCTTGCAAACCACCCGCCTCAATCGCCGCGCGTAAGCCCTGCATCAGCTCTTGGTAGTAATGCAAGTTGTGGATGGTGTTGAGCCGTGCGCCCAAAATCTCGCCCACGCGGTGTAAATGATGTAAGTAAGCGCGAGTAAAGTTGCGGCAGGTGTAGCACTGACATTCGGCATCCAGCGGTTCGGTGTCGTTGGTATGCCGCGCATTTTTGATTTTGACATCCCCAAAACGTGTGAATAACCATCCGTTGCGGGCGTTGCGTGTGGGCATCACGCAGTCAAACATGTCTATCCCTGAACATACTGCGGTAACCAAGTCTTCTGGTGTACCGACTCCCATCAAATAGCGTGGTTTGTGTTGGGGCATTTGCGGTGTGGTATGTGCCAAAATACGCAGCATGTCCTCTTTGGGTTCGCCCACGGAAAGCCCGCCTATGGCATAGCCGTCAAAGCCGATCTGTTCAAGGCCAGCCAGCGAAGCATCACGCAATTGCTCATGCATCCCGCCTTGAATAATGCCGAAAAGCGCATTGGGATTGCCCGTGTGTTCGGTTTTGGAACGCGTCGCCCAGCGTAACGAGAGTTCCATGGAATCCTTGGCCTCACTTTCGTTGGCGGGGTACGGCGTACACTCGTCGAACACCATCACGATGTCCGAATTCAGTACTTTTTGTATCCGCATGGATTCTTCAGGGCTTAAAAAGCAGGCATCACCGTTGATGGGTGAGCGGAACTTCACACCCTCTTCAGTGATTTTACGTAAATCGCCCAAGCTCCATACTTGGAATCCGCCAGAGTCAGTGAGTATCGGACCATCCCAACCCATGAAGCGATGCAGACCGCCATGCGCGGCGATGACATTAAGCCCCGGGCGTAGCCACAGATGGAAGGTATTGCCTAACACGATATGTGCGCCAATCTCGTGTAGCTCCAGTGGACTCATGGCCTTGACCGTGCCGTAAGTACCGACAGGCATAAATGTTGGCGTTTCGACCGTGCCATGCGCTAGACTTAAACTAGCCCGCCGCGCCGCGCCGTCTTGATGTGTAATATTGAATTGCATAGTAAGCTGTCTTTAGAACTGGCGGGATACTACCATAAGCTTCTGTTTGCTATACTCAGCCGAATATGGCTACTCAAACACCACGCCCACGTAAACCACGCCCACTCTTGGATCCGAAACTCCGTGAGAGAAGCATTTATTTATTGCCTAATTTGTTCACTACGGGTGCGCTATTTGCTGGCTTTTATTCCATTGTACAAGCCATGGGCGGGCAGTTTGAGCAGTCTGCGGTGGCGATTTTTCTTGCGATGATTTTAGATGGGTTGGATGGCCGTGTGGCGCGCCTGACGCGTACTCAAAGTGCGTTTGGAGCTGAATATGACTCGCTCTCCGACATGGTGTCGTTTGGTGTGGCTCCAGCACTGGTTCTTTACGTATGGGCGTTAAAGCCTATGGGCAAACTAGGCTGGATTGCGGCGTTTATTTATTGCGCTGGTGCGGCATTGAGATTGGCACGTTTCAACACCAAGCTGGATGAAAGCGACAAGCGTTTCTTTCAAGGCTTACCCAGCCCCGCTGCTGCTGCCTTGCTGGCCGGTTTGGTGTGGGTGGCTAACTCAAACGGGGTGAGCGGAAGTGATGTCATGCTAGGTGTGTTGCACATGAAATGGCTGGCTTGGGTGACCACCGTGTTTGCTGGTTTAACCATGGTGAGCGATTTACGCTATTACAGTGGCAAGGATTTCAACTTGCGGCGTAGTGTGCCATTTATGGTAGTGCTGCTCATCGTGTTGGCTTTCGTACTTGTTTCTTATAGTCCACCCGAAGTATTATTTTTCTTGTTCGTTTTGTATGGCTTGTCTGGTTATGCTAACTGGCTGACGTTGAAGTTTAGACACAAAACTTAAAACACTATGAGCAAAAGATATTTGACCGCTGCCAAGGCTGTTGTTGGCGCATCTATCCCTTGGAACATCTTCAATGAAGAAGGCCGACTGCTGCTCAAGGCCAATGAACCGATTACTAGTGAATTGCAAGCCTACCGTCTCGCTACTCAAGGTTTGTATTTTGAAACGAGTCTTAATTCTCATGAGCAAGGCACGGCTGAACGTGAACCGGCATCAGTTTTACGTATCCTCAATCTTGCTAGCAAACTATTACAAAAAACGTTGCCAGATTTGGAAAGAGAAGGTGACGGAGAAGCTAAAGTAACAGCGATTGCTGAACTGGTTTTGGAAGCGTTGAAATTAAATGCAGATGTAGCAGTAGCCTGCATTCTGATGAATCAGGAAGATACACCCTATAGCTATCGCCACATGGTGGATACTGCCGTACTTGCGGGGATGCTTGGGCAAATTATGAAATTGGCGCACGAAGAGTTGTTGATCATTGTTTCAGCCGCTCTGACCATGAACATTGCCATGCTGGAATATCAGGATAAGCTGAATCTCAAGCGCGGTGGACTTACCGAAGAAGGGCGAACACTGATACATCGGCATCCGCAAAAAGCAGTAGAAATATTACAGAACGCTGGTGTTAAAAATGAAAAGTGGCTTTCCTATGTGCTGAGCCACCATGAATGCGAGGATGGTAGCGGATATCCTGCGGGGAAAAAAGGTGATGAAATCCCTAATCACGCCAAACTGATTGCCTTGGCAGATCGGTATAGCGCACGCTTGATGAACAAGTATCGTCCAGCGATGTTGCCTAATGTTGCCATACGCGACATTTTGGCTGGCAAGGAATTTTCACCTAAACTCACCGCATATCTGGTTAAGGCCATAGGTTTATATCCTTCTGGCGATGCGGTCAGATTGAAAAATTCGCAAACGGGTATAGTGGTAAAAAAAAATGCAACGCCAACAGGCGTGACAGTACGCGTGACTATAGGTATAAACGGGATGCCGCACAATGAAGTTACTGTTAGGGACACCGACCAAAAAGAATTTGCGGTGAAAGAAGAAGTGCTGCGTGAAAATGCGGGCACCCATCCTATGATAGACCTGTGGGGACATGTCGCAGCGCATTAAGGAGGAGCTCATGGCTAAGAGACGAATTAGTATTGCAGATATTGTGGTGGGACAACCTTTACCGTGGAATGCCTACGATACAAATGGTCGCTTATTACTACATGCGGGCGAAGTAGTAGCCACTGCCACGCAAGTAGAGCGTATGGTGGCGCAGGGCTTGTTTTCTGAAATGGGAGATTCTGGCGATGAGGGTACGTCTGCACCTCCCAAAGAAGCACCTTCAACAGTTCGTATGATCAATCGTGCCAATGAGCTTTTGCGGCATACCTTGCCTAAGCTACAAGAGTTGGATGATGCTGAGGGAAAGTTGCTGCAAATTTCTCGGCTCATTTTGGATGCTATCAAGCTTGGACCAGATGTAGCGGTGGCGTGTATTTCGCTAAATCAGGGTGCGGCACCCTACGTGATTCGTCATTGCATAGATACAGCGATTGTTGCGGTGCTTATCTCGCAGGCTATGGGAGTATCAGAGGACAAAATTCTATATACCGTGGCTGCAGCATTGACGGCCAATCTTGGGATGTTGGAATACCAAGAAGCATTGAATCACAAATCCGAACCGCTGACCAAAGAGGAAAAATTACATATACGCGAACATCCCAAAAATAGCGTTGAAAGATTACAAGCGATAGGTATTAATCAGAAACAATGGTTATCTTATGTGATGTACCATCATGAAAATGAAGACGGTAGTGGCTATCCTCTTGGAAAAAGGGGAGATGAAGTTCCATTGGGCGCTAAGCTCATTGGCTTGGCTGATCGCTATTGTGCACGCGTGACCAATGAAGGGTATCAAAAGCAAGCTCTACCCAGCAAAGCGCTACGTGATTTGCTGCTTAACAATGGAAAAGATACTGCGCCACAACTTGCAGCATATTTCATTAAAATAATAGGGCTGTATCCACCAGGCGTGTTGGTGATGTTGACTAGTGGTGAAACTGGTATCGTGACGACGAAAGATCCTACAAAAGGACACCCCATTGTACGGGTTATTATCAGCAAATCAGGTTCTCATGTTGAAAGCTCTATTCTGAGAGAAACAAGTAAACCGATGTACACGATCAAAGAAGAAATTCCAAAGCAACAGGCTGGTACACCACTTGCGATGTCCAAAATTTGGGGAGATATTGCCGCGTTTTAGGTACTATTTAACATTTTTGTAAAATGGCCATAGTAGATAATCAGCGGCCGTAGATATTTTAAAACTGGCAGAAATTATTTGGAGTAAATAAAAGGATGGCAAAGAGAAAAATTGGGATCATGGACATTATTGTCGGACAGCCCTTGCCATGGAATGTGTTCGGCGAGGATGGTAAGTTGTTGCTGCGTGCAGGGGAAACCGTAGCCAGCGAATCGTCGAAGACGCGGCTGGTATCCGAGGGTTTGTACACTGAAATCAATTATTCCAGTGATGCAGAAGAGGTGTATTTTAATCCCAAGAACGAACCATCCGTGGTGCGTATTCTTAATCGTGCTAATTATCTGTTGCGAAAATCTTTGCCTGTTCTCGCGGTGCTTCCGGATGTCTCGGCGAAGATGCGCGAATTCGCCGAGATGGTGTATACCGCTGTGGAATTAGATTCCGATGTAGCTGTTGCATGCATATTCTTGAATCAAAAGCCTGGTGGCCCTTACAATTTTCGGCACAATACCGATACTGCGATCGTGGCATCACTAGTCGCGCGCGCCATGAATATCCCGCGAGAAGAGATTATCACCGGTATCGCTGCAGCGTTGACTGCTAATTTGGGTATGCTAGATTATCAGGAGCACTTGGATAAAAAGCAGGGACCCCTGTCTCAAGAGGAGAAAGATCACCTTCGCACACATCCTGCGCATAGTGTGGAAATGCTCAGAAACTTTGGTGTCACTGATGAGGCATGGCTTGCTGCGGTGCTTAACCATCATGAAAATGAGGATGGTAGCGGTTATCCAAATGGTAAAAAAGGCGATGAAATCTCAGTATTTGCCAAATTGATAGGCTTGGCTGACCGCTATTGCGCGCGCGTGACCAGTACTCGCAAGCTGGCATTGCCTAGTGCTGCATTGAAAGATATTTTTCTGAGTAAAAATAAAGAGATAGACAGTAAGCTAGCACCTTATTTCATTAAAGAGATAGGTTTGTATCCTCCGGGATCTTTTGTAAGACTCAAGAACTATGAGATCGGTTTAGTGTATAAAAATGGGGCTAAACCCGGTTGCCCAGAAGTGTTTCTTGTGTTGACCGCGCACGGTATGCCGCAGAATGGAAGAATAATGCGGAAAACAATTAGTCCGGAATACGCGATTACAGAATCAGTACACAAAGAAATCGCCGGATCTAATCTGGCTATGCAGCGGTTTTGGGGTGTTTTAGCCGCGTTTTAACCTTTGCATTCCTGAGCTTGCACATTTAGGCGAAAGCCGCTATATTCGCATCACTATGTTTTTTGATCACACCACTTCAGTTTTTCTTCATTTCAACCTGCTGCTTGCAGGTCTGCATCTGCGCCTTGTTTCGTTCCGCCCTCTCGGGCTGCGCGTCGCGCGCTAAATACTCCCCCCCAATCAGAAGTTAAGTTCGTGCGGTACACTTACCACGCGTGTGAAATAACGCCTTAAATGGAGCATGACCATGCAACAACATATGCAAGACAAACTTATTATTTTTGATACAACCTTGCGCGACGGCGAACAAAGCCCGGGCGCCGCTATGACCAAGGAAGAAAAAATTCGTATCGCACGCCAGTTGGAAAAACTGGGTGTGGATGTGATAGAAGCTGGCTTTGCCGCCGCCAGTCCGGGTGATGCGGATGCCATCCACGCCATTGCCCAGATGGTGAAAAATTCCACTGTATGTTCGTTGGCGCGTGCCAATGAGCGTGACGTGCGTGCAGCAGGTGAGGCCATTACTCCGGCCAAATCTGGGCGCATCCACACTTTTATCGCCACTTCTCCTATCCATATGGAGAAGAAGTTACGTATGACTCCCGACCAAGTCGTAGACAACGCCGTCAAAGCGGTAAAATTGGCGCTGGAGTACACCGATGATGTAGAGTTTTCAGCCGAAGATGCGGTACGCTCGGAAATGGATTTTTTAGTGCGTATTTTTGACACAGTGATAAAAGCTGGCGCTAAAACTCTCAACGTGCCAGATACCGTGGGCTATAGCATCCCAGCCTTGTGGGGTGAGCGTATGCAGCAGTTGATTGCGCGTGTGCCGAATAGCGACAAAGTGATCTGGTCTACACATTGCCACAACGACCTCGGCATGGCGGTGGCGAATTCATTGGCTGCGGTGATGAACGGTGCGCGGCAAGTGGAATGCACCATCAACGGCTTGGGCGAGCGTGCAGGTAATGCCAGTTTGGAAGAGGTGGTAATGGCGGTGAAAACACGACGTGATGTGTTTAGCTGCGATACTCGCATTGATACCACGCAAATTGTGACAACCTCCAAATTGGTCTCTAGCATCACTGGCTATCCGGTGCAGCCCAACAAGGCCATCGTCGGCGCTAACGCGTTTTCGCACGAATCCGGCATCCACCAAGACGGCGTACTCAAGCACCGCGAGACCTATGAAATCATGCGTGCCGAAGACGTGGGCTGGGGCGCTAATAAGCTCACCTTAGGCAAGCTGTCAGGTCGTAACGCCTTCAAAACGCGCTTGCAAGAGCTGGGTATCGTGTTGGAAAGCGAAGATGCTTTGAATGCCACTTTTGGCAAGTTCAAAGCATTGGCAGATAAAAAACGTGAAATCTTCGACGAAGACTTGCAGGCTTTGGTTAGCGACGAAATCATCAGCGAAGCGCCAGAGCATTACAAATTGGTGTATCTACAAGTGAAGTCTGAAACTGGCGAAACGCCACACGCCAAAGTGACAATACTGGAAAACACTAAAGAGCGCTGCGCTGAAGCCGACGGTGGTGGTCCAGTAGATGCCTCATTTAAAGCGCTGGAAAGCATGGTGCAAAGCGGTGCCGAGCTGTTGTTGTATTCGGTAAACAACATCACTAGTGGCACCGATGCTCAAGGCGAGGTCACCGTGCGCTTATCCAAGGAGAACCGCATCGTCAATGGCTTGGGGGCGGATACCGATATTGTCATCGCCTCCGCCAAGGCCTATATCAACGCCTTGAACAAGCTGCATTCCAAGCTGGAACGCGCCCATCCGCAGGTTTAATTTTTAGGAGCCCTCATTGCAACTCGCTTTATTTGATTTAGATAACACGCTATTAAACGGAGATAGCGACTACCAATGGGGGCAATTTTTGATCGAGGAAGGCGTGCTGGATAGCTCGCACACCGCCCAGAATCTTCAGTTCTATCAGGATTACAAAGATGGCAATCTGGACATCGTAGCATTTATGGAATTCCAGTTTCGCCCTTTGGCCGCGCATCCGCGTAGCCAGTTGGATGCACTGCACAAGCTCTATATGGAGCGCAAAGTGCGGCCGATGATGACCGATAAATCACGTGCGCTGGTGGAGCAACATCGCGCCAACGGCGATTTGCTAGTGGTGATCACCGCGACCAATAGTTTTGTCACTGCGCCGATTGCGGCTGAATTCGGCGTTCTGCACCTAATCGCTACCGAACCAGAACACATCAATGGCGAGTTTACCGGCCACGTCAGCGGTATTCCCAGTTTTAAGGAAGGCAAGGTGACGCGCTTGAAACTATGGTTAGACGCGCGCGGAGAAAGTTTGAGCAGCTTTGAAACCACTTGGTTTTACAGCGATTCGCACAACGATTTACCCTTGATGCAGGCGGTGGATAAACCGGTAGCAGTGAATGCAGATCCAATTTTGGCAGAGTACGCCAAGGCGCAAGGCTGGCCAGTGATGAGTTTGCGTTAAACCAGTTTTGAAAACACCAAACAAGCATTAGTGCCGCCAAACCCAAAGCTGTTAGAAAGCGCGGTTTTGACGTTGATGTTATCTATGCGTTGTCGCACGATGGGCAAGCCTTCGGCCGCTGGGTCTAAAGTCTCGATGTTGGCTGAAGCAGCAATAAAATTGTTCTCCATCATCAGCAAGCTATACACCGCCTCATTAACCCCCGCCGCGCCTAGCGCATGACCTGATAGCGATTTGGTAGAAGCGATGTGCGGCGCATCGTTACCAAACACCGCACGTATAGCTTCCAGTTCTTTGGTGTCACCTACCGGCGTACTTGTCCCGTGGGTGTTGATGTAGTCCACCTTATCTTTTACACCTTCCAAGGCCATACGCATGCAGCGCTCAGCGCCTTCGCCAGACGGGGCGACCATGTCGTAGCCGTCAGATGTTGCGCCATAACCGACGATTTCCGCATAAATCTTCGCGCCACGTTTTTTAGCGTGCTCCAACTCTTCCAACACCAAAATACCGCCACCGCCGGAGATGACAAAACCGTCGCGGTTCGCGTCATAGGTGCGCGAGGCTTTATCGGGGGTTTCGTTGTATTTGCTGGAAAGCGCACCCATGGCATCGAACATGAAGGACAGCGTCCAGTGCTCCTCTTCCGCGCCTCCTGCAAATACGATGTCCTGCTTGCCCATCTGTATCTGTTCCAGACCGTTGCCTATGCAGTGTGCACTGGTGGAACAAGCGGAACTGATGCTGTAATTGATGCCCTTGATTTGGGCGCCAGTGGCCAAACAGGCAGAAACACCGCTAGCCATGGCCTTGGTCACCATGTAAGGCCCCACGCGACGTACACCTTTTTCGCGCAGGGTGTCTATGCCTTCCAGTATGCTTTCGTGCGAAGCGCCACCCGCGCCGACAATCAGCCCGGTGCGCAGGTTGGAGATCAGTTCCGGTGGCAGCTTGGCATCGGCGATGGCTTCTTGCATGGCAATCCAGGCGTAAGCGTGGCCGTTTGCCATAAAGCGCAGCAGCTTGCGGTCTATCAGCTCGGCGACGTTAAGGCCTTTGATTGAACCCGCCACTTGCGAACGCAGCCCGCGATCGGCGTATTCCTGCTGAAAGGTAATTCCCGAACGCCCTTGTTTCAGGCTATCAAGCACTTCTGATTTGTTGTTACCGAGGCTGGATACGATACCCATTCCAGTGACGACCACACGTCGCATAACTTCCCCTAACCTTGCTTAAAATTTTCTTAGAAATTGTCTGTTTGTGTGAAAAGACCTACACGCAGATCGTTGGCGACATAGATTTCGCGACCATCTACTTCCATGCGTGCGTCGGCAATCCCCATTACCAGTTTACGCATGATGACGCGCTTCATATCAATGCGGTAGGTCACTTTTTTGCAAGTTGGTATCACTTGCCCAGTAAATTTCACATCGCCAGAACCTAGCGCACGTCCACGTCCTGGCCCACCCATCCAACCTAGAAAGAAACCTACCAACTGCCACATTGCATCCAAACCCAAACAGCCTGGCATCACTGGATCACTTTCAAAATGGCAGTCAAAAAACCATAAGTCTGGCGACACATCCAATTCGGCCACAATTTGGCCATTGCCATAAGTGCCGCCATCCTCGGTAATGGTCACGATGCGGTTGAACATCAACATAGGCGGTAGCGGTAATCTCGCATTGCCCAGCCCAAATAATTCACCGTGACCACAGGCCAATAGGTCTTCTTGCGTAAAGCTATTTTTTTTCAATTTGACATACTCTTCAGGTGATAATCACGGCGATGCGCTTCCAGCATGATAACCAAGAGCGGCAGTCAACACAATTGTACCCGAAACGGCGCATACACTCGTTCAATAAGCTATCATGTCGCATTTTTAATCTTCAAGGAATGCCAGATGAAATATACTTTATTCAGCGTTGTGGCCTTAGCCGCCATATTTGCTATTGCCAACCCTGTTACTGCTGAACCCGCCAAAGAGAAGATGATGATGAAAAAAACTGTGACTGAATTGCAAAAAATAGATCAAACCTTAGGCAAAGGTAAAGAAGCCATCTCGGGTACGACGGTTAGCGTGCATTACACCGGTTGGCTGTATGACCCCAGCAAGCCAGAAGGTCACGGCAGCAAATTTGACAGCTCGGTAGATCGGGCTGAGCCCTTCAGCTTCTTTCTGGGCGGTAGTCAGGTCATACAAGGGTGGGACGAAGGTGTTGTAGGCATGAAAGAAGGTGGTAAGCGTACCTTGATTATTCCCCCACATATGGGCTACGGTGCACGCGGCGCTGGTGGTGTGATACCGCCAAATGCCACACTGATATTTGACGTTGAACTGTTGAATGTGAAGTAATGAAAGCGCGCATCAAATGGGTTGAAAACGTCTGTTTTATGGGCGAATCCGAGACCGGCCATGCTGTGGTATTGGATGGTGCGCCGGAAGCGGGTGGCCGTAACTTGGGCATGCGCCCGATGGAAATGCTGCTTATCGGCATGGGTGCGTGTACCTCGTTT
>JANYIK010000195.1 GCA_025362115.1 Methylophilaceae bacterium | reverse complement strand
AGGATGGGGGTGTAATGGTTAAATTGAGCGTCAGGATTAGCATCTGACCCCCACCCTAGCCCTCCCCCTGAGAAGGGGAGGGAGTGGCGCTGCAAACCGTACATTTGGGGTCGCGCCCCAGTTTGATGCTGCGCCACTCCATACCTAAGCTATCCAGCAACAGCAAGCGTCCTTCCAGGCTTTCACCCAAACCGAGCAACAGTTTCATCGCTTCTGCCGCTTGCGTAGTGCCTATCATGCCCACCAAGGGCGAAAACACGCCATTTTCGGCGCAGCGCATCTCGGTATCTGCTCCCATATCCGGGAACAGGCAGTGGTAGCAAGGGCTGGATTCATGGCGAAAATCGAATACCGTGACTTGGCCTTCAAAGCCAATTGCAGCGCCAGAAACCAGCGGTTTTTTCAGAGCGTGGCAAATACGGTTGAGCGCATAACGGGTGCGGAAGTTGTCCGAGCAATCAATCACCACGTCAGCCTCACACGCCAACGCGGACATTTCTTCTTCGCTGGATTTACGCAGAATAGCCACCACACTGATTTCTGGGTTGATGGCGTGCAAGGTTTGTTTGGCGGATTCTGCCTTGTTGATGCCGACGGATTGCGTAGAGTGGATGACTTGGCGTTGCAGATTGGTGAGATCAACGTCGTCAAAATCACAGATAGTCAATTTGCCCACGCCACCAGCACCCATATACAAAGCCACTGGAGAGCCAAGACCGCCAGCACCTACAATCAGCGCGTGCGATTTTGAGAGCTTTTCCTGCCCTTCGTAAGCGATTTGCGGTAGCAGAATATGGCGACTGTAACGGAGGAGTTGGTTGTCATTCATGATGGCGGCTCGGCACTACAGACCAAGCTCAGAATGTGAGCCAAGCCGGACCAGTTGCATCCGTTCGGCATCCGGCTTTCTATAAATCAACACTAAATCAGGCTTGATGTGGCAGTCTCGATGGTCAGACCACTCGCCTATTAGCGAGTGATCCCTGTAATGATCCGCCAGCGTTTCATCTTTGGCCAGAGCCTGTATGGTATCAGCAAGCTTGCCTTCCAATGTTGACCGGTGTTTGCCCTTTGATTCGCGCTTGTAATCGCGTTTGAAGGCACTGGTAAACTCAATCCGGCGCATTCAGGTCGGCCATTAAATCCTGTACGGTGGCGAATGAAGTCAGGTTGCCTTGGCGCGCCTCTTTCATCGCAGCGATGGTCTTGGCGTTGGGGATCAGCGGGTCAAAAGGGAGTGCGTGGTCATGTGCCACTTTGGTGAGCAACAAACGCACGGCATCAGACACGGTAAGCCCCATTGCGGCCAACACGGTCGCCGCTTCATCTTTTACTGCGCTATCAATTCTAGTTTGTACCAGTGCATTTGCCGCCATGTTAGCTTCTCCTTGAATTTTGAATTACATTGTAATTCACAAGGGCGGCCATCACAACCAAGTTAATGGTTAGAGCAGGATATGACGGCTGTAGCGGAGGAGTTGCTGGTCGTTCACTAGGGAAGTTGGCCAGCTTGCACCAGGCGGCTAAATACAGTGCTACTGGCTACCCAAGACATAATGTCGTCATATTCGCCGTTGGCAAAGTCGGTTGGAGTGGGTGTGTGGTCAATGAAAGCTGCGTCAGCATTCAGGTTTGCGGCTTCGTCGGTACCTGTGCCACCGGTGGCGAAGTTTTTACCAAGTGAATAAACCACAAGTACAGCGGAGCTGCTGATTTTGTTGGCTTGGGATGTTGTGGGGGCGTTGTTACAGGTTCCTGCAGTGATGCCGGTGGCGGATGCGCACACCGAAAGTAGAGTTTGATTATTGACCAGAGCGGGCGTGGGTGTTGTTGCATTGGATTTATCGCGACCGG
The DNA here is from genome assembly GCA_025362115.1 of Methylophilaceae bacterium. Classification (GTDB taxonomy): domain Bacteria; phylum Pseudomonadota; class Gammaproteobacteria; order Burkholderiales; family Methylophilaceae; genus CAILHX01. The sequence goes on along the minus strand of JANYIK010000195.1, from coordinate 897 downwards.
CTATCCAGGACATTCCGCAATTGGTTGGGCAGCCTACGGTATAGGCGTTTTTCATTCCGCTAGATTTGGTAAAAACGTAAGTAAGTGCCGCATCGTCTGTCACGGCAGATATAGCATATCGAAGTGGTTGATTCCAGCCATCCAGCACATAACCGTTCGCGTCTGTTGGGGTAATGCCTAGAGTGACTCCGGGGACAAATCCGGGGCTAAAGCTAAATACGCCACCATTGATAAAATTGGCACAAATACCGTTTGCAGCAGTTCCGGCTGTAGGGGCGGTCGCAAACGCTTCGACACCGGTTGCACCCGCTACCGCTGGACATGGAAACCGTCCATTGGCCATCGCGTAACCAATTAAAGCCTCTTTCACATTTTCTATCGTGGTTTTAGTGGTGGAAACACTGCGTAGCTCCATTTGCATGGAAAATGGCACTAGAAGCCCACCTAACAATAAAGCCAAGATGACCATCACTACGGCTAGCTCTATTAAGGTGAAACCTAGTTGTCGAGTTAATGAAGTTTTCATTTATGGGGCAACAATAAAAGTACGATCATTATACGATGAACTTTTAGGTAGATTGGCAGCATCGAATATCACTCCGTTGATGTCTTGCACAGAGCCTGCATTGGTGTTTTCTGTGCTGTCCAAGTAGTCATTCACATTGCAAGAAGGCGTGGCTTGTGCAGAGCCTTTGACAGAATATGGAGAAGTCGTAATTGGGGAACTGGTTGCAATCAGTAAAGCGGTTAATCCCGTTCTGTTCCCTGCTGTTAAAGGGGAGGTAGAGGGGGGGGATCTGAAAATGGAATAATAAAAATAATCCTGCCAATTATTGGTTGTAAACCATGGAGGAAGGCTATCTGCGGTAGGATAAGTTGGTAGGGCAAGGTCAGAGC